>DAHUXU010000028.1 GCA_027307005.1 Gemmatimonadota bacterium | reverse complement strand
CGATGGCGTTGCGTCCCACCGTCGCCACGATCTCGGCCGCGCGCTCGTGCGATTGCAGTTGCTCGGGCGTCCACAACGCGTAGAAGCGCGTGACCAGCTCGGCCGACGGCACCACATCGCCGCCCGCCGCGCGCACGAGATCGAGCACGCCCGCCGGAACGCGGTCGACGTACGGCACCGCGTCGCCCGGCGAATACTCCATCGCGACGCGTTTGCCGCGCACGAGCGTCGCGATCGCCTGCTCGAGCGAGCGCCACGAGCTGTATCGCTCGCGACCCCACCCGGCCGGCCAGTCCCGCCACGGCCCCTGCTCTATGGCGTGGGTGATCGCGACCGGATTTCCCTCACGCGGGATGTATGCGAAGATGCGGCGCGTCATCATGCCCTTGAGTCCGAGCACGCCGCCGGCCACCGGGTTCATGCCCTGAAAATCGAACAGCAGCCATCCATCCACTCCGGCGTCCTTGAGCGCCCGCTGCACATGGGGCAGCGTCTCCTTCGTCAGCATGATGGCGTCGATTGAAAGTTAGGCGGACCGCGTCACGCGGCACCGGCGTTGGTGGCGGCGTCGTCGCGGTGGATCGAGCGCCATTCGGCGCGCCACTCGCACGTGCCTTCGCCGCGCGCCGCGCACCGGACGTGATCCACCGACCCGCCGCTCGCGCCCAGGAGGCGGAGCAGCTCGTGAAAGAACGATTCGTAGTATGCGCATCCGACGCCGCGCGGCGGCACGTCGACGGTCGCCGACTTCGGCACCTCGAGCATCAGAAACGAGCCATGACGCCGCACCGATCCATTGAGGTACTTGCCCGCAATGCGCTGCGTCTGTCGCAGCGCGATCGGTCGCGCGAGCAACGACGGCAGCGAGGCAATGAGTGAACGAGACGGCGAGGCGATCGACTGATACGTCTGCGCGGCCAGATAGCGGCCGGACGCTCGAAACACCGCTTCGGCGTCCGGCCTCCGGCCAAGCAGCTTGGCGATGCCGACCGTCTCATCGTATTCGGTGCGCTGGTGCTTTTTTGCGGCGTCCGTGAAGCGCTGGATCTGCGCGTACACGGTTTCGCTCAAGCCGAGGCGTTTATTTCGAAGCTCGGGGACGAGCTCCGCGTCGAGATCGTCGTCGGGGCTGTCCACGCTGCGAACCGCCTCGAGAAAGCTCAGCGGGAGAAGCGCGTCGACCGTTGTAGGCATTTTGAAGAGGCGGGAACGCTGAAAGGCAGCACCCAAGGTAACCGGCGCGAGAGGGGGGTTCAAGATTTTTTGGGAACCGATCTCGCCGTCCAATGCTTCAACATCGGAACGATCGATCGGATTGCGTCCGACGCGCACGCGTCGCGAAGCGGGGCGTTGCGCCGCTCGAGCGCAACGCCAGGCGCTGGTGCCCAGTACTCACCAACGAGGGCCTGGGGTCCTATAATCGAGAGCGGCATGAGCACCAACCCACACGCAGACGATCGGTCTCATATGACCTGCACCGAGGTTCTCCAGCGAATCTACGAGTACCTGGACGGTGAGCTGACGACGGAAGTCGAGCTGCAGATTCGCGACCACCTGGCGTTTTGCCGCAAGTGCTTTCCGCATTTTCGTCACGAGCAGGTTTTTCTTCGCTTCATGGAACGGCGCGCCACGATTGCGAAGGCACCTCCCGCCCTGCGCCGCCGCATCATGCAAATGCTGATCGACGAGGAAGCGTCGCGCCCGTTGGAGTGATTGCACGCGCGCTGATCGGGTTCGCATTGGCGTGCGCGATCTCGCTGATCGCGTGGCGCGTGCGTGCTCTGTCGCGGAGTGGCGCGGTCGCGGCCGCGATCGTCGGAACGGCAGCGCTCGCCGCCGGTTGGTCATGGGGGGTCCTTCTTTTTGCTTTCTTTGTGACCGGCACCGCCCTTTCGCGCGCCCAACGCGAAAACACGTTGCGCCGCACTGAATCCGTCGTCGCCAAAGGCGGAACTCGGGACGCGGTGCAGGTGCTGGCCAACGGGGGGCTGTTCGCCCTTGCAGCGCTTGCCTACCTCGTGGTTCCGGTCATGGCCTGGCTGGCGATCGGTGGTGGGGCACTTGCAGCCGCTTCGGCGGATACATGGGGTACGGAGGTGGGAACACTTTCGTCCCGATCCCCACGATTGATCACGACGTGGCGGCGGGTCGCTGCTGGAACTTCCGGCGGCGTCACGATCGTCGGCCTCCTCGCAAGCGTCGCCGGGGGGGTATTCGTCGGGGGCATGGCGTGGCTCGTGCACTGGCCACCACACGTTGCGGTCGCCGCGGCCGCAGGCGGAATAGCGGGTGCGTTGGCGGATTCGTTCGCCGGCGCTGCCCTGCAGTCTCGACGGAGATGCACGCGATGCGGCGTGCTCACCGAACGGCCTGTGCACACCTGCGGCGACGTCACGCAACGGATCGGAGGCATTCCATGGTTGGACAACGACGGGGTGAATCTGCTGGCGTGTCTAACGGGAGCGGCGGTGGCGCTGCTTCTGGCCGGAGCTCGATAAGGGCGGCGTTCGCGCGAGCCGCGGTCGTCGCCCTGGCGGTGGCGGCGGTAGCGTGCATCGACACGACCACGCCGCAGTACTTCAACAACGGCGGATTCAACAACGGGGCGGGCGGCGGCGGTGGCGGC
>DAHUXU010000115.1 GCA_027307005.1 Gemmatimonadota bacterium | reverse complement strand
ATGCGGAGACCGGCGAGCCCGAACGCCTTCGACATCGTCCGTACGATGAGGACGCGGCCGCTTCCCATCGCCAGGTCGACCATGCTGCAGCGCGCGAATTCGGCGTAGGCTTCGTCGATGATCACGACGCCGCGCGCGCGCCCCGCGATGCGCTCGATCGCCGAACGCGAGAGCGCCGTGCCGGTGGGATTGTTCGGCGAGCACAGGTACACGATGGCGGTGTCGGCCGCGATCATGCCGTCGACGTCGGCGTCGTAGTCCGCGGTCAATGGCACGAACACGGGCGCCAACGCGTTCATGTGCGCGAACGCCGGCATCATCGCAAAGGACGGATCGGGAATCGCGATGCGGTCGCCGGGTTCGGCGAAGGCTCGGATCGCGGAATCGAGCACGTCGTCCGATCCGCAGCCGGTCACGATCGACGCGGGTTCGACGCCGGCATAGGTGGCGATCGCGCATTTGAGCGACTGGGCATAGACCTCCGGGTATCGCGTCACGGTCGACGATGCCGCATCGCGAATCGCGCGCTCCGCGGCCGGCGGCATGCCCCACAGGTTGGTATTGTCGCTCAGGTCGATGGCACACGGGCGGCGATCGGGCGCGTACAGCGCGAGGTCCGCGTAGCTCGCGCGCGTGCGAAGCTGCGCCGCGGTCACGTTAGGCCTCCGGCGGACCGGGCGGCGATCGCGTGTCCGGGCAGACCTTCGCCAACCGCGAATGCCGCCACGTCCGGCGCGAGCGCCGCGGCGGCCCGTGCGCTGACGCGCTGATACGTCGTCCAACGGACGAAGTCGAGCGGCGACAGGCCGGAGTAGGACCGGGCGAGGCCGCCAGTCGGCAGCACGTGATTCGCGCCCGTCATGTAATCGCCGAACGCGACGGACGCCGCGGCGCCGACGAACACGGTGCCGGCGTTGCGGACCCGGTCGAGGGCGCTGTCGGCGTCCGCAACGGCGAGCAGCAAGTGCTCGGGCGCGTAGTCGGCGGCGAAGGCGATCGCCTCGCGAAGCGACTCGGCCACGAGCACGCCGCCGTTGTTCGCGAACGCGCGGGCGATCACGTCCCGCCGCGGTTGGGCGGCGATCGCGGCGCCGATCGCGGCCGTTAGGCTTCGCGCCGTGCCGTCGCCGATCACGACGGCGACGACGCACGCGCGCGCATCGTGCTCGGCCTGCGCGAGCAGCTCCAGCGCGACGTGCCGAGGGTCGCACGACTCGTCGGCGATCACGAGCAACTCGCTCGGCCCCGCCGGCGAGTCGATCGCCACCGTCCCCGTCACCTGGAGCTTCGCTTCGGCGACGTACGCGTTCCCGGGCCCAACGATGCGATCCACCCGCGGAATGGTGTCCGTGCCGTACGCCATTGCCGCGATCGCGCCGGCCCCGCCGACAGCGAACACGCGATCGACGTTCGCGATTGCGGCGGCCGCGAGCACGAGGGCCGAGGGCTCGCGTCCGCGGGGCGGCGAACACAGCACCACCTCGCCGACGCCGGCGGCGCGCGCAGGTACGGCGCCCATGAGGACGCTGCTCGGGTAGGCGGCGTCGCCGCCCGGCGCGTAGACGCCGACGCGCGCGAGCGGGTCCGGCCTTCGCCCAACGACGATGCCGGGTTCCGTCTCGCAGAGGAACATCTGCGGGCGCATGGCGTCGTGCGCATGGAAGATGTTGCGCGCCGCCCGGTCGATTGCGCGGCGCAGCCCCGCGTCCAGCGCATCCAGCGCGCGGTTCCATTGCGTTCGCGGGACTTCGAGCGAATCGAGCGACGCGTCATCGTAGCGTTGGGCAAGCTCGCGCAGCGCCGTGTCTCCACGGGCGCGCACGTCGGCGATCAGCGATGCCACGCTCTCGCGGACGCCGGGATCGCTCGACGTGGAGCGATCGCACAACCATCGGTACACGGCCGGCGTGAGATCGCGAACGCGTCCGGTGTACCGCATGGGGACCGCCACGGCGACACTCATGGCATGAGCCTCTCGATGCGTGTGACGAGAATGCCCTCGGCGTCCAGGGCCTTGAGCTCGGCGACGATGCGGTAGACGCCCGACGCCGGCACCACGGCGTGCACGGCGACGTGTTCGCCGCTGTTCATGATGTCGACCACCGTTGGGCCGTTGAGTCCCGGAAGCACGCGCCTGACTTGCGTTAGGCGGGCGCGCGGCACGTTGGCCATGAGGTAGCGCTGGCCGCGCGCCCGCAGCACGGACTCGAGGGCGCCGACGAGATCGTCGAGCGCGCGTCCGCAGTCCGGGCGGCGCGGGACGCTCGCCGTCACCATGCGCGCCGAGGATTCGAGGATCGTGGCGACTTCGTGCAGTCCGTTCACGCGCAGCGTGGAGCCGGTGGCGACGAGATCCACGATCACGTCCGCGATGCCAATGTGCGGCGCGATCTCGGACGCGCCCGACACCGGCACGATTTCCACGGTGCGGCGCGCAGCCGCGAAGAAGCGTGTGGCGAGGCGCGGAAAGCTCGTCGCGACACGCGCTCCCTGCGGGATTGCCTCGACCGCGCGAATGTCGCTGGCGTCGGTCGCGGCCACGACGAGGCGGCAGCGACCGAACTCGAGATCGGCGAGGGTGTGGAGGGCGCGATCGGATTCGGCGATGAGGTCGGCGCCGGTGACGCCGGCGTCCGCGGCGCCGTCGGCGACGAACTCGGGAATGTCCTGGGCGCGGACGAAGATGGCCTCGAACAGGTCGCCGAGGGTGGACGTGAGCGCGCGTTCATCGCGCGCGCGGACGTCGACGCCGGCGTCGCGAAACAGCTCGCGGGCGTCGTCGGCCAGTCGGCCTTTGTTGGGCAGGGCGA
>DAHUXU010000109.1 GCA_027307005.1 Gemmatimonadota bacterium | reverse complement strand
ACGAGGGCTTTCGCGAGTTCCTCGAGGGCTATCTCACCGCCCGATGAACGAGGATTCGCACGAGGCGCTGGGCGTCGAACGGCATGCATTCCTCGTGGCGCTCATCGGACGCCTGCTGCACGGCCGACGGCACGTCGCCGTTGGCGCGAACCTGCCGATCCCCGCGGCCGCCGCGGTGCTCGCGCACGAGCGATCGGGCGGACGCATGCGCGTCGAAATCATGGGCAGCAGCAGGTTCGGCGCGTTCTCGAACCTCTCCGATCTCCACGATCTCGCCACCCAGGGTCGCCTCGACGCGTTCTTCCTGAGTCCCGGACAAGTCGACGGCGCCGCGAACATCAACCTCGTCGGTGTCGGCGAATCGTATCCGCGACTCGACGTTCGCTGGCCGGGCTCGCACGGCGCACCGCTGCTCTACATGATGATTCCCAACATCATCCTGTTTCGCGACGCGCATCGTGCACGCGCACTGGTGCCGAAGGTCGATTTCATTTCGGCGCCCGGCGTCAGTCCGCCGCACGTGCACCGCCCGGGCGGGCCGGCCGCGTTGGTGACGGGCATGGCGCATTTTGCTTTCGATCGCACGGCCGCGCGATTCAGGCTCGAGACGATCCATCCCGGTGTGTCGCTCGCCGACGTCGAGGCGAACACCGGGTTTGCATTCGATCGCGCCCCGACCCTGGAGACCACGCCGTGGCCGGACGACGACGCCGCGCCGGCGATCGAGGCGCGTGTATGCGAAGCGGTTGCTGACGTCTACCCGCAGTTTGCCGAGTCGCTCGCGCTCAGTGGGAAGGCGCTGCGCTCGCGGCGCCCGGGTCGAAGCGAGGGTGGCCGCCGGTGTTGCAGACGCGGCGCAGCATGCGCCGCGCGGTCGAGTCGAACGGCGTGCGCCGATGCAGCACGCTGCGGTTGTCCCAGACGAGCACGTCGCCGGGCCGCCATTCCTGGCGCCACACGAACTCGGGTTGCGTCGTCCGCGCCCAGATATCGTCGAGCAGCGCCTCGGACTCGGCAACGGGCAGGCCGACGATGTAGGCGTATGGGCGTCGCCCGAGATAGAGCGCCTTCCTTCCCGTTTCCGGATGCGTGATCACGAGCGGATGGATGGCGCCGGGCGACGCCATGACATCCACGACGTCGCCGTGACCGGGCCTGCGCTCTCCGGCCGAATCGTAGGTGCTGTCGTGCTTGAGCGAGAGGCCCTCGAGCCGCCGGGCGAGATCGCGAGGCAACGCGTCGAAGGCGGCGTGCGCGTTCAGGAACTCGGTGTAGCCCTGTCCGACCGGCACTTCCACGGCGAAAAGGATCGTAGCACTCGGAACGACTTCGAAGCTCGACTGGTCGGTGTGCCAGACGAGCTCGCCGTCCCCCAGCATCCCAAGCGGGCGATCGTTGGCCACGAGGTTCGATATGAACGACACCTGCGGATAGGCCGGATCGCGGCCCCGCTCAACGATGTTGGGCTGGAACTCGCCGAATCGGCTACCGAACGCCGTGATGTCGGCGTTGGCGAAATTCTGGTCGCGAAAGCGGATCACGTGATGCTCGAGCCACGCGCGCCGGATCTGCGAAAAGCGCAGGTCGGTGAGCTCGCGCAGATCGCCGGCGTCGATGTCGGCCGCAAGCGTTGGCGAGAGTGGGGTCACCGAGATCGTGTAACCACGAGTGGGTGTGCGGGGGGAGGTCTGCGGGTTCGCCATGATCTCGAGGGGCCCGGGCGCGACGGTGGCGGGACTCGATCCTATGAAAGACTTCCCGGCTCATTCATACCAACCGGGACGGCATTCATGCGATTGTCGTATCAATGGCGTGCCGGACGAAAGGGTTCGCCACACCGCCTGAATCCCCGCCCGAACAGACGTTTATATCGCATAAGGCATGAATGACACATGGATTGGCATCAAAGTGCGTCCGTTCACGCTTAAAGTTGACTGCGCCTCGCGCGCTGGAGACCGCGCCGTTCGGCGCGGCGACGAAGCAATTCGAAGAGGACACACTGCATGGAGAATCCGAGAAAAGAGGTCAAGGGCGACTGGGTGCTCGGATGGCCCGACCGCAAGCGTCCGCGATCCGAGTTCTACAAGGACACGCAGGGCCGCGTCGTCGGCTCCCGCTCGCCGTTCCTCGACCTCGAAGGCCTCATCACGCCCACCGAGAACGCGTTCATCAACGCGCAGGTGCAGATGCCCGATCCGGTTCACCCGGACGACTACGTCTTCGAGCTCTTCGGCGACGTGGAGCGGCCGCTGACCCTCACGCTCCAGGACGTGCGCAAGCTGCCGGGCCGTACGGTGCGTGCGGTCATCGAATGCGCGGGCAACGACGCGGACTTCTTCGATTACGTTGACGGCAAGTCGCCTGCGCCGCCCTCGTTCGATTTGAGCGAGGAGGATGGCATCCACTGGCGACTCAGCGGAAAGAAGCGCGACAAGCCGATCA
>DAHUXU010000229.1 GCA_027307005.1 Gemmatimonadota bacterium | reverse complement strand
ATCGCGCGCGTGATGCGGCGCGCCTGATCCCTGCCTGCTCATGTCCCTGATCGACGGGCTCCGCTATCGCGTCCGCGCCGTGTTCGGCGCCCGCCGCCACGCGCGCGACGCCGAGCGCGAGCTGCGGTTCCATCTCGATCTGGAAGCGGCCCAACGCCGCCACGACGGCGCCCCGGCCGCGGACGCCGAGTTCGCCGCGCACCGTCAGTTAGGCAATCGCACCGCGGTCGCCGAGGCCATGCGCCGCGTCGCGGGGCTCGGCTGGCTCGATACGACGCGGCAAGACGTGGCGTTCGCGCTCCGCGGCATCCGGCGCGCGCCGGGCTTTTCCATCGTCGCGGCCACCACACTGGCGCTCGGAATCGGCGCCGCCACGGCCATCTACGCCGTGGTCAACACGGTTCTGATCCGCCCTCTGCCGATCGTCGACGCCGATCGCGTCCTCGACCTCGAGTTGGTGCGGCCGGACTCGTCACACGAACCGACGATCTTCTTCGTGTCGGTGCCGCAATTCCTCCGCTGGCGCACGGAGCTGCGCAGCTTCGCCGCCAGTGGCGCCGTCAGGCCGATGCGAGAGGCTCCGTTAGGAAAACACAGCTTCGCCGAGCGGCCGCTCTGGATGGATGCGAAGGACGTGGTTCGGGTCAGCGCCGTGACACCCAACTATTTCAGTGTGCTCGGAACGGCGCCCGCCCTGGGCCACGGATTCGGTGCCGGCGATGCTGGTGCGACCGCTGATCACACCGCCATCGTGTCGTACTCCTATTGGCAGCGTGCCTACGGCGGCGATCCACACGCACTGGGCCGAACGATCGAATTCGGCGGCGACACCTACACGATCATCGGCGTCATGCCGAAAGGGTTCGCCTTCCCCGAAGATACGCAGGTTTGGACCTCCGCCGCGCCCGACATCGAGTCATTCAAGACCAACGAATACACGTTCGGATTCGATGTGGTGGGCCGCCTGCGCACTGGCATCTCCCCGGCGCAGGCCTTGTCGGACCTGCGCACACGGTTTGCCTCCGACACGGTCGGCGTTCGCTCGCTGACAGACCTTCGCGTCGAGGCGCCGCGCGTTCGCGATGCATTGGTCGAAGAAGTGGCCACGCATCTGGTGATCATGACCGCGTGTGTCGGCCTGCTCCTGCTCATCGCCACGGCGAACGTCACGAACATGCTGCTCGTGCGCGGGACGGCGCGGCGCCACGAGATCGCCGTCCGCCTCGCGTTAGGCGCCGGGCGCCGCCGCGTCGTGCGGCAGCTCATCACCGAGGCGATGATGTTGGCGGCGCTTGGCGCGGGCGCGGGTCTTGGCGCCGCCGCCCTCATCGCCCGGTTCGTCGCGGCCGAGCCCACCCTCAACTTGCCGCGCCGCTCGTTCGTCACCCTCGATGCGTCGGTGGTCCTTGTCGCTGCCGTTGCCGCGATGGTAGTCGGTATCGTGTGCGGACTCGTGCCGGCGCTGACCGTCTCCCGCGAAGCGCTCGAAGCCACCTTGAGAAGCGAGACGGCGCGGCACAGCGTCGGGCGACGCCCTCGTCGACTGCGAAATGCTCTCGTGGTCGGGCAAGTGGCGATGGCGATGGTGTTGCTCGTCGGCGCGGGGTTGCTCGTGCAAACATTCCATCACCTGATGGAGCTCCGACCCGGCCTTACGGAGGAGGGCGTCCTCACAGCGAGCATCTATCCTGGCTCGCCGGCGACGGACACGGTCGCACGCGTGCTGGCCGCTCGTCGCATCTCGGACCGCCTGCGCGCCTTGCCCAACCTGTCGGATGCGTCCGTCTCGACGACATCCCCGTTGGGCGGCGCGATCTCGTTCCGCGACCTTCGCGTTCCAGGGCTCGTGCTGGCCGACTCCGCGAAGGCCTATACGTTGTTCGCCGGCATCGACAGACACTATTTCACGACGTTGGGCATTCGTGTCGTGCGCGGCCGGGCATTCACGGAACAGGATCTCGCGCGCCGCGATGTCGCGATGGTGAACGAGACGCTTGCCAAGCGCTACTTCGGCTCACTCGATCCGCTCGGTCGCCACATCATCGCCGGAGACTATCCGCTGCCGTTGGAAGTCATCGGCGTGGTGCAAGACATCCGGGGCCACACGGCAAGTCCAACGCCGGAGCCCGAGACGTATGTCCCGATCGCGGCCGAAGGCGCGCAGAATCTCTCGTTGATCGCTCGCGTCGTCCATGGCGACCCGCTCGCACTGGTGCCGGCGGTCGAGTCCGCCGTGGTACAAGCGGCACCGGGTTCGCGGCTCACGTACCTCGGTCCGCTCACGGCGCAGATGGGCTACCTGGCGGGAACGGAGCACACGTACATGACGCTCCTCGTCGGCTTCGCACTCGCCGCGCTGGTCATCACGGCGGTCGGCCTCTATGGTGTGATCTCCTACACCGTCGCCCAACGCACCCGTGAAATCGGCATTCGCATCGCCATCGG
>DAHUXU010000061.1 GCA_027307005.1 Gemmatimonadota bacterium | reverse complement strand
CGCCTTCCGGCACCTCCACCGTCTTGGTCCAACCGAGGCGCTGTGTCCACAGCGGCAAGCACGGTTCGATCGCATCCACCATGAGCACGGGCGTCAACTTCTTCGTAACGTTTGGCATGGTCATCTCTCTCTCGGTTTGCGTGACGCGACCAATCTGGATGCGATCCGCCTGAGCGTCTTGGAAAAATGGAACCACACGTGAACGAGAGCGGCGTGCCGGAAGGATACGTCGAGCATGCGCCGCCTCCGGACCTCGCCGCCGCCGTCGTCTGCGCGTGGACGCGTCGCGTCAGCGGCATCGTCGATGTCGCCGTGCATCGCGTGCTGCCCGACGGGTGCTGCGATATCCTGTTCGTGTTCGGCGACGGCGATGTCGCGAGCGCGACAATCGTGGGCGCCATGACGCGGCCGATTCTCGTGCACGGTCCGCACCCTCGATTGTACGTGGGCGTCCGTCTCTCGCCAGGCTACGCCCAGTCGGCGTTTCGCCTTCCCGCATCCGACCTCACCGACCAGAACGTGGAATACGAGCTGCTCGTGCCGGAGGCGGCCGAGCACGTCGATGCACTCGCTGCAGCGAGCGACGCCCAGTGCGTCGCCATCGCCTTCGACATCGTGCGACAACGCCTCGCGCGCGGATCCGCGGTGTCACGCTCCGTGCTCGCCGCCGTGCGCCGCATCGTCCAATCCGACGGCAACCTCAGGGTCGCCGCGTTGGCCGGCGAGATCGGCCTCACCCGTCAGCAGTTGGCGCGGCAATTCGCGGCGCACGTCGGCCTGACTCCCAAAATGTTCGCGCGCGTCATTCGCGCCCGCGCAGCGCTCGGCCGCGCACACGCAGCCCGGATGGCGCATCCACGGAACGTGAATTGGGGTGCGATCGCCTACGATCTCGGCTACTACGACCAACCCCATTTCATCGACGACTTCAAGGAAATCACCGGGCAAACGCCCGGTGAGTGGCTGGGCTAGGAGGGCGCCCCGAGGACGGGCAGGACTGGCTCGGATTCGCTAACTTGGAGCATGCCCCAGCCCATCTATCTCGATCACGCGGCCACCACGCCGGTGCGGCGCGAGGTGTTCGAGGCCATGGAGCCGTTCTACGGCCCGCGCTTCGGCAATCCCTCGAGCACGCATCGATGGGGACGCGACGCCCGCGCGGCGCTCGACGACGCGCGCGATCGTCTGGCTCGCTGCCTCGGCGCCCAGCCGTCGGAAGTGTTCTTCACCTCGGGCGGCACCGAAGGCGACAACGCCGCCATCGTCGGACCGTTCCTGGCGCTGCGCGCATCCGGCAAGCGCGCGGTGGTGACGACGCCGATCGAGCACAAGGCCGTGTTAGGCGCGGTGCACTTCGCGCACGCCCAGGGCGCCGAAGAGCGCATCCTCGGCGTGTCGCACCAGGGCGTGGTCGACCGCGCGTCTTTCGACGCGCTCGTCCAATCCGACGTCGCTGTATGCTCGGTGATGTGGGTGAACAACGAGATCGGCGTCGTGCAGGACGTCCCGGCGCTCGCGTCGGCGGCGAAGGCGCGCGGCGTGCTCTTCCACACCGACGCGGTGCAGGCGTTCGGCAAGCTGGCGATCGACGCGCGGGCGGTCCCGTTCGATCTGCTCCCGTTTTCCGGCCACCAGATCGGCGCGCCCAAGGGCATCGGCGGGTTGTACGTGCGTCAGGGGACGCCGTGCGAGCCGTTGCTGCACGGCGGGTCGCAGAACCGCGGCCTTCGCCCGGGGACGGAGAACGTCGCCGCCGCGATTGGCCTGGCGCGCGCCGCCGAGCTGGCCGTGGCCGAGCGCGCGGACGAGATGCGCCGGTTAGGCGCGCTGCGCGACCGGCTCGAGCGTGCGCTGCTGGCGCGCATTCCCGATCTCGTGGTGAACGGCGGCGGCGGACCGCGCGCGCCGCACATCCTGAGCGTGTCGGTGCCTAACACGGACAGCGAGTCGATGCTCATGGCGCTCGACCTGGCCGGTGTCGCCTGCTCGTCGGGCTCGGCGTGCACGAGCGGGAGCATCGACCCGTCGCACGTGCTGGCTGCGTTAGGCACCCCCCGCGAGCTGGCGGTGTCCGCCGTCCGCATGAGCCTCGGCTCGCTCACCACCGACGCGTGCATCGACCGCGTCGCCGAGCTGTTTCCGGCGCTCGTCGCCAAGGCGCGCCGCCTCGCGGACGCGGTCGCCTGATGCCGGCGGCGCGCGGCCGCGTGCTGGCGGCCATGTCCGGAGGCGTCGACTCGTCGGTCGCCGCAGCCACGCTCGTCGAGCAGGGCTACGAGGTGATCGGGGCGACGATGAAGCTCTTCTGCTACGGCGACGACGTTCCCGACCGCCCGTGCTGTTCGCTCGACTCGATCGACGACGCGCGGCGCGTGTGCGAGCGCATCGGCATCCCGCACTACGTGCTCAACCTCGAGAGCGCCTTCGGCCGGGATGTGATCGAGAATTTCGTCAGCGAGTACGCGGCGGGGCGCACGCCGATTCCATGCGTCCGCTGCAACACGTTCACCAAGTTCCGGGACCTGCTCCGGAAGGCGGACGCGCTGGAGTGCGACTGGATCGCCACCGGGC
>DAHUXU010000054.1 GCA_027307005.1 Gemmatimonadota bacterium | reverse complement strand
GCTTCGTAGGTCTGAAAGAGTACGACTTCGACATCGAGCCGCGCTTCGTCGCGAAAATACCGGCGCATGCCTTCCCAGATGGGAACGACCTTGGGATCGTACGCCACGGCGCCCAGCCAGATGGTCCGAAGGGTCACGCGCTGCTCCTTTCCAACGTTGCGCAGAGCGTGTCGCCCTGCGAATGTCCCGCTAGAACAATGGCAAGCCTAACAGCGCCCTGCCGATGAATTCGCGCAGGACGTCGTTCGTCGGCGCCATCACGGCGCCCGCATGGGCGTCGCGGAAAAACCGCTCGATGCCGGTGTGACGCGAGAACGCCGCGCCGCCGCAGGCACGCATCGCGAGCGACGTCACGGCGATCGCGGTCTCGCCCGCTGCGGCTTTCACCTCGAGTACCCGCAGCATCGTCAATTCTCCCGGCTGCTCCAGGTGGCCGATCGCGTCGTCGAGCCGAGCCAGGAGTCCGTCGGTTTCGATTTGCATCGTGGCGAGCTGCGCGCGCAGAGTCGGAAGCGCTTCGCCGAGCGACGTCGAACCAAGGTGCTCGAATCTCGCGCTCTTGAGGTGCGCAATCGTAGCCGCCACGGCGGCGCGGCACAACCCGAGCGAGACGGCGGCCTGTCCCACGTTGAACAGCGGCAGGACGACGTCGAGCATCGTCTGAAAGCCGCCGCCCTCTGCCGTTAGGCGTCTGTCGGCCGGCACGACGCAGCGCTCGAGGACCATCGGCGAGGACGCGTTGGCGCGCAAGCCCAGACCGTCCCACGCGCCCGCCACGGTCACCCCTTCGGATCCCGCCAGCACCAGGTAGAGCGTCGAATCGGTTAGGCCGGAGCCCGTGTGTGACAGCGCCGAGGTGACGTAGCTCTGGGCATGACCGGCGCTGGTCACGAATGACTTGCGCGCGGACAGGCGGGCGCCGCCTCCGTCGAGCGACTCGGCTCGGGAGATCGGCGCCCAGAAGTGGCTTCGTGAACCTGTTTCGCTGAAGGCGAGCGTCGACAGGTGTCGGCCGCCGGCCATTGCCCGCAACACTTCTTCGAGCGCGGCGGTCCGCGGCGCAGCAGCGATCGTCACCGACGCAAGCGTGTGCATCAGAAACACCATTGCGACCGAGGCGTCCACCTCCGCGAGCGCCGCGACGACGCCGGCGAACGCACGCGGGCCAAGCAACGATCCGCCGACATCGACGGGCAGCATCAAGCCGAGCAATCCAGCACGGCCGAGCTCCTCAACGGCTTCGGTCGAAAACCGCCCCTGCTTGTCGCCGTCGGCTGCGGACGGCGCCAACACCGTTCGCGCGATGGCACTTGCGGCACTTGCCGCGCTCTCCACATTCATACGCACTTCCTAGCCGGCGGACGACGTTTGCGCTATCGGATGCGATCGGTGGCCGAATATTCAGCCTCGCACCTCGGGCGTCAAATGCGCTACCCGAGTCATCCGTGAAGCTGTCGGTCATCGTCCCAACGCTCAATGAAGAGGCGGTGATCGCGCAGACACTGTGCCGTGCCGTCGAGGCACTGACTCCCCACGAGCTGATCGTGGCGGACGGGTGCAGCGCGGACCATACGGCGGACCTCGCGCGACCGTACGCCACCGTACTCGCGCTGTCCATGACTCGCGGCGCCGCCCTCAATCATGCAGCCGCAATCGCCACAGGCGACGTGCTCCTCTTCCTGCACGCCGACACGATGGTCCCGATGGGAGCAGCGGCGGCCATCGCGGGTGCGCTGCAAGATGTGCACGTGATTGGCGGCGCTTTCCGCTTGCGCTTCGATCATCCGGGCCGGCTGGCGGCGCTGCTCGCACGCCACGTGAACCTTCGGTCTTCGCTTTCCAACACGTTTTTTGGCGACCAAGCTCTATTCGTACGCCGTGAGGTGTTTGCGCGTGCGGGCGGCTTCAAGGATTGGAACGTGATGGAAGACAAGGAGATTCTCGAGCGGCTTCGACGTCACGGTCGACTCGTGCTGCTCGACGAAGCCGTTGTTACGTCTGCTCGGCGGCACCGGCGGAATGGATGGGTGAAGACGATCGGCACCGTTTGGATCATGACGCTCTTGCACAGCCTCGGAGTGTCAGGGCACGCAATGAACCGGTGGTACAAACCCGAGCGGTAGCGTCACCGGTTGGCCTCGCGGAACGGAGCACCGTATGACGGCCCAGCAGCCTCGCGACAGCGCCCAGGGGACCGACCACCCTCGCGCGGTCCGGCACGCCGCACTGTTCGCCGCCGTGCGCATCGCGTTAGGCTTGTACTGGCTGTACGAGCAGCACTGGAAGCTCCCGCCTGACTTCGGCCTGCACGACCCACGCGGCCTCATGTACGCGTTCCAGCAGAGCATCCGGTATCCAACGGTCGCTCTCTATGGAGGCTTTCTGCAGCACGTGGTCGTGCCGCACTTCCATCTATTTGGCTGGCTCGTCGCGATCACGGAGGTCGCGATCGGAACGTCGCTCGTGTTAGGCGCATTGACGAGAGCCGGCGCTCTCCTCGGCGTGCTTCAGGCGGTGAACCTGCTGATCGCGCAAGGCGCTACGCCTGAGGGTCCGTGGGTATACGTCGTCCTGCTCGCCGCGAATCTTTTCGTCCTCGTCACGCCGTCGAACCGCCGATTCAGCGTTGATCGTCGGCTCGCGCTCAAGCTTGGCGCTCCGTCGCGACGCACGCTCCTGACCCAGGTGTTGCGACTGGCAACGTGGTGAGCCTGCTGATCGAAACAGTCCCTCGCGGCATCGACCCGTGAGGGCGGCCAGATCGCCCGTGGCCATGCGGGCCGCATCGAGCTCACGCTCGATCCGATAGCGGCCGGCGACCGCCGCGACGAGGCGCTCACTCGCGTTTGGGTTCGCGCTATTTCATGGTGATCGGGATCGTCCAAATGAACGTGTCCCACGCAATCTTCATCTCGCCGCTGTTGCCGTTCGTCGGGGTGATGGTGATGCTGAAGTTGTCTTGGGGCGACGATCCCGTGGTGACTTTCATGGGCACGCGCGCGACGTTCCGCGTCGAATCGTAGTTCGTGCCCCATTGACCGTACTGGCCGTTGACGATCAAGTCGACGCTGCCGTCCTTCTTCGGAACCGTCCACAGGCTGTAGCTGCCGCCGGGAATCGACGCGTCGCCTAACTGGAACGCATCGTCGGTGACGAGCACCGTCGCCTGATTCGCGCCGGTGCGCCACACCTGGCCGTAGGGCACGACGTTGCCGAGGATGGTGCGATTGCGTTTGCGCGGACTGCTGTACAGCACGACGACGAGCTTTCCGCCGAGCGTCGCCTTCTCGGTGACACTGGGCGACGCGACGCCGATGCCCTTCCCCGATTTATCCTCGGACTCGAACTGCTTGGCCACGTGCTTGGGATCCAGGTACGCGGTGCGGTGCGTCTGTGTCTTTTCGGTCGTTTCGTTCGCATCGGCGCTGACGATCTGCCCGGAGTCGCCGAGCGTGAGATGCGTCCACGCGATGCGGAAATAGTCGGCGTCGACTTTCGTCGGCGAGCGCTGGACGAAATCGCGCTTGACCGTGCGGCCCGACTGCATGTCGATGGATGGGATGGTGACCGAGTCGAACTTCGGGCCTAACCGAGACAGGAGCACCTCGTATACGCCGAGCGACGAGTAGAGGCCGTACGAGGATCCGAATCCCGTCATGAATTGCGGATAGGCGTTCGGCGGGACGGCGCGGACGAAGCTCGAGTGCACGCCGGACGAGTCGATGTCGACGCGGATCGAGTCGCCGACGTAGTCGAGCGTGACGTGCCGCGGCGCGACGTTCGGGGCGCTGAGCGGTTTCACGTCGACGATGGACCGCGTGACGTTGCCGGAACTGCCGAGATCGAGCTCGTAGTGGCAGAGCACCGTTCCCGGGACGCGAACCACCATGTCGCCATCGAGCCGCGTCGGTGTGCGAGTGAAGCTCTCGACGACGACGGTGTCGCGCCCGAGTGTGGTGACGAAGCTGGCGTGCTCGTTGGCGGGCGGCGTTGGGCGGACGGCCAGTGCGACGAACAACGGGACGCTGACGAGGAATGGACGCATGGCGGTTGTCGTTGAGGGTTGAAGGAATCGACACGCATCCTATCACGATGCGCGCGACGCGCCGCATTGTCTACGAGTCGGCGATGGCCGGGAGCTCGCAGAGCACGGGGTAGCGCGTGGGGGGCGTGTCGGCGATGTCGGGCCACACGGCGCCGATGGCGCGCTCGACATCGTCGAGCGTGACGCCGCGCGGGCCGCGGCCGGCCGATGCGAGCTCGGCGGCGCGGCCGTGCACCCACGCGGCAGCCGCGCCGGCGCCAAGCCCATCGCCTAACTGCGTGAGGAGCGTGGCCGCGATGCCGGCCAGCAGGTCGCCGCTCCCGGCCGCGGCGAGCGCCGGCGGTCCCGCGGCGCTCACCAGACGCCGGGCGCTCTCGTCGGCGACGACGGTCGGCACGCTTTTGAGCAGCACGGCCGCGTGCGCCACACGCGCCAGCTCGCCGCCGATCTCGAAGCGCCGGGCCAGGACCTGCTGCGGATCGGCGCCGGAG
>DAHUXU010000039.1 GCA_027307005.1 Gemmatimonadota bacterium | reverse complement strand
CGATCGGTGCGAGATGACGGACAAGTAGCCGGCCGAGCGCGCCATCTCGATGGCTTCCAGGGTCTCGGTGAGGGTGCCGATCTGGTTGACCTTGATGAGAATCGCGTTGCCGACGTGGCTCTCGATGCCGCGCGCGAGCCGCGAGGTGTTGGTCACGAAGATGTCGTCGCCGACCAGCTGGACGCGGTCGCCTAACGCAGCGGTGAGCGCGGCCCACCCGTCCCAGTCGTCCTCGGCCAGGCCGTCCTCGATCGAGACGATGGGGAACCGATCGAGCCACCGGGCATAGAGGTCGATCATCGCGTGCGCGTCGAGCGTGCCGGCGCCGCTTTTCTTGAACACGTAGTGTCCGTTCTTGTCGTACAGCTCGCTCGCCGCGGGGTCGAGCGCCAGGGCGACCTGCTTTCCGGGCGCGTACTTGGCGCCTTCGATGGCCTCGATGAGCACGGCCAGCGCGTCTTCGTCGCTTTTGAGATCGGGCGCGAAGCCGCCCTCGTCGCCGACGCCGGTGGCGAGGCCGCGCTTGACGAGCACTTTCTTGAGCGAGTGAAACACCTCGGCGCCCATGCGCAGCGCCTCGGCGAACGTTTCCGCGCCTAACGGAACGATCATGAACTCCTGGAAGTCGACGGTGTTCGTGGCGTGGGCGCCGCCGTTGAGCACGTTCATCATCGGCACCGGCAGCGTACGCGCCATCGGGCCGCCCAGGTAGCGGTAGAGCGGCAAGCCGACGTCGGTCGCGGCCGCGCGCGCAACGGCCATCGAGACGGCCAGCATCGAGTTGGCGCCCAAGCGCTCTTTGTTCGGCGTGCCGTCCAGCGCCAGGAGCGTGTGATCGATCTCGACCTGGTCGGTGGCGTCCAAGCCGCGCACCGCGGGCAGGATGGTTTCCTCGATGTGCTGCACGGCCCGCAGCACGCCCTTGCCGCCATAGCGTTTGGGATCGCCGTCGCGGAGCTCGAGGCTTTCGTGCTCGCCGGTGGAGGCGCCGCTCGGCACCGCGGCGCGGCCCGTGGCGCCCGAGTCGAGCACCACATCGGCCTCGACGGTCGGGTTCCCGCGGCTATCGAGGATTTCCCGCGCCAGTATCTCGATGATCTCTGACATGTCGTCCGTTGATGAGGGTGGCGCCGCGCTGCTCCGTTAGGCGGCGGTCTCCATGGGCGCGCCCGTCGGCGGCACGCCCTTCTCGCCCAGGGCCTGCGCGATGCGCTCCCACACGGTGCGCAGGAGCGCGTCCCGGTCGTCGTACGTCAGGCCGGTGGTCGCGATCGGCTCGAGAAACGTGAGCTCGCACGTGCCGGAATGGATGGCGAACTGCCCTTTGCCCTGCACTTCCCTCGTGCCCCAGCTCACCACGGGCACCACGGGCACCTGCGCAGCAATCGCCAGCACGAACGGCCCCTTCTTGAACGGCCGCAGCGCGTACGACCGTCCGCGCGTGCCTTCCGGAAACACGGCCACCGACGTCCCACGCTTGATCTGTTCCGCGGCCTCGGCGTACGTCTGAAACGCAGCCTTCCGATTCTTGCGATCGATGAAGATCGCGGCGACTTCCTTCGCCGCACGCCCGAAGACAGGAATCGACGCGAGCTCCTTCTTCGCCACGAACCGGTAGTGCGGCAGCACGCACGCGAGGCCAAAGATCTCGTACCAGCTCACGTGGTTGGACACGTACATGCGCGCGTCGTTGGGCGCGCCGATGTGCTCGGGATTGCGCACCGTAAGGCGAACCGCCGATGCCCACAGCACCACCTTGGACCAGACGCGCGGCGCGCGGCCCAGAAAGCTGTCCGGCGGAATGTGCACACCGAAGAGCGACAACACGACGATGGGAACGCCGAGCACGATGGTCATGAGGACCATCGTGGGATAGACGATCAAGGCACGCATGCTCAGGAAAAGTGATCGAACCCGCCGCCCGGCGCAACGCGCGCGCCGTGCAGCGTGGCCACGACATCGGCGTCGCCGGCTTCGACGCGTCCGATTGCCGTGAGCGGCAGCTCGAATCGGCGCTCGAACCCCGCGGTGTCGATGTCGCGAGGCGACGCGACCAACAATTCATATTCGTCCCCGCTCCGGGCGGCGGTGTCCGGCGAGAGCCCGCCCAACGTGGGCAGATGATCGAGGGCGATCGCGAGCCGCACATGCGACGCGGCGGCGATGTGTGCCGCGTCGCTGAGCAGACCGTCGGACACATCGATCGCCGCGTGCGCACCGCGCTCGGCGAGCCACCGGGACTCGCGCATCCTCGGCACCGGGTGCGCGACGCGATCGCGATCCGCGGGCGATGGGCGACCGCCACCCTGCCATGCGGTGAATGCGGCAAGCGGTCCGCCGAAACGCCCGGTGACGTACAACAAATCGCCCGGGCGCGCGCCGTTGCGGCGCAATGGATTGACCGCAGCGCCGAGCACGGTGATGGCAATGCACAACTCGCGTGCGCCGGTGAGATCGCCGCCCACGATGTGAGCGGCGGTCGCACGGGCTGCGTCGGCCAACCCGTCGGCAAGGTCGAGAATGTCGCCGAGCCAGGCGTCGGGAATGGACAAGGAGACGAGCATGGCCAGCGGGTCCGCGGCCATCGCCGCCAGATCGCTCAGCGCTGCTGCTGCGACGCGCCACCCGATCTCGCGCGGCGTGAGCCAGTCGCGACGAAAATGGACGCCATCGACGGCGCTGTCCGCGCTGACCACGAGCTGATGTCCGGCCGGCACGTCGATGAGCGCCGCGTCATCGCCGATTCCGTGCGCCGCGTCGCCCCATCGTTCCTCGAGGGCGCGCACGAGGTCGAATTCCTTTCCGGGGCCGAGCGTGATGTCGTCGCGCATTCGGATCAAAAGCTAACGCCCCGCGCCATTCGTGTAGATTTTCCTCGTTTTTCGGAAACGAACGGCGCACACGTCGACCAGCGCGGGTCGTCTCGATCCCGTCCTCCGTGCACGCCATGCTGCCACCGGCGGCTTCGCCGCCCGCCCCCGCCGTCCCGCCGCCCCGCCGCCTAACGCGGAGCACGCGCATGACCGAAGCGGAAACCGCCGAGCAGGAGGTGCGACGCTCGAGCGACGCCGCAGTCGATGCCTTTCTGCGTCGTGACTCTGGGGGTGTGGCGCAGAACGATGCCGCTCGCTGGAAAAGCGGAGCATCTTCGGTTTACGGCCGTGTGGATGCAACACGACGGGCGATGGCAGGAGGTGATCCGGCACGCGAATGTCGTGTCAACACCCGAGCCCGGCGCGCTCGACGCGTCGGCTAACACCGTTGGTTCGCCGCGTACGGTGCACCTCTTGCGTCGCGTTAGGTGCGGGATTTTCACGCACGCTCGACCATCCGGAGGCTGTATGCCACTCGCTCGCCGGCGGTACACCGAACTCTCGTTCCTCGTGTTTGCTTCCCTGGCGCTGATCGCGTGCAAAGGCAAAGAAAGCGCGTCGATGGCCGACACGACCTCAGCGGCGCCTGCCGCGGCAGCGGACACAACGGCGCCCGCAGCGGCCCCAGCCTCGCCAACGGCGACGACGCTTTCGGATGCCAACATTGTCGCCTTGCTCGATGAGGTGAACATGGCCGACAGCATGCTCGGCGCGGCCGCGCTTCCGAAAGCAACGAACTCGCAAGTGAAGCAATTCGCCAAGTTGATGATGGGCGAGCATCACGCGCTGCGCGTCAAAGGCCAGCTGCTCGCGAAGGCGCAGAACATCACTCCGGAGAAGCCGGCGCAAGACCCGTTCACGAGCGCGGTGCAGAACGAACAGTCAGCGCTCGGGTCGGCCGCCAAGGGTCACGCCTACGATTCGACGTACATCGCCAACGAGGCGGGCATTCACCAGGCAGTAATCGCCTGGGCGGACTCGGCGGAAAATCAAGCACAGAATCAGGCGCTCAAGGATCTGATCAAGGCCGCTGGGCCGGTCTTACAGAAGCACCTCGATCGCGCGCAGGCAATCCAGAAGGTGCTGCACTAGCGGACGCGTTAGGCCGGGGCGAGCGCTCGACGGCGCCGCCCCGGAAGATCCGCGGTCAACGCCGACGCTGCTCGCGCGTCGTTCGTGACGCGAACGTCTTACACACGAGCGCGGCAAAGAACATCCGGCGAGACGCGGGCCTGCGACAACCGCTACGTGTCTTCATGCCCGCGGTTCAGGAGCCACCCACCTGTGAAGCCGGCCCGCCGCAATCCGGCACGTACGAATGGACATGACCGCATCAGTCGCCAGATCAATCCCGATCGGAAGTTCTCGACCATGAGTCCTGCCGGCCCCTGATTGATGGCATAGTCTCGCGCCGAAATCCATCCCGGTCCGCCTCGCGATGTGCGGAACGATGGATTGATGCTGCACATGTAACCGTAGGTCCGCTTAGGCCCGGGATAGGTAGCGTGCACGGACTGTAACGTCGGCAGCACGATCTCCGGCGCGAACGGGAGTGAAGCGGCCACGGCCCACGGCGACAACGTGCCGTCGTCCGGACCGTACGGGACGCCGCGCGCATGATAGCCGTAGAACCTTCGCGGCGTCCCGTGCACGGTGCGCGTGGCGTTGCCAGGTCCGTCGCTCGCCGTCACGCCCCACCACGTGTCCCCATACCAGTCGAAGCGCCGCGGATTCCTAACGGCATACGCGCGCTGTACGTACGTGGCCCGCCGGCTGTTCTCGAAGTAGTCGATGCCCTTGCCGCGCATGTACGCGTCACGAATACCGCGGAAATCGATCCAAATGTGGCTCAGATGGTGAATGAACAGGGGACCGGCGTGTACGTAGTCGCTGCCGTACGCCCGCACCCATCGGTACGTCGCGGTCCATCGCGCGTAGCAATCTCGCGGCAGCGCATGGGTGGGCGAGCCGAGCCCCAGCACGTAGAGCAACAAGGCTTCGGTGTATCCCCGCCACCGGTACGGCAGAAACCGCCCGCCATTCTCCGGCTTCCATCCCATCGAGACGGCGCGGCCGGCGTTGAGCGCCCACCGCCAGTCCACCCGCCGATAAATATCGTCGCCTAACGACCTGATTTCCCGTTCGTGCGGCGTGTTTCGGTCAAAGTACGCGGCGGCGGACAGAATGCCGGCCAGCGCGATGGCAGTGTCGATGGTCGAGAGCTCGCACTTCCACACGCGGCGGCCGGTGGCCATGTCGAGGAAGTGGTAAAAGAAGCCGTGCGCTCCGGTCGCGTCGGCGGCATCGCCCTGCGGCGCGTTCCAGAGGAAGCGCAGGGCCGTGCGCGTCCGGCTGACTGCCTCGCGGCGCGCCATGTAGCCGCGCTCCACCGCGGCCGTGTAGGCGCTCAGCGCGAACCCGGTGCCGGCAACTGAGGCCGGCGACTCACGATCGGTGTTGTCCCGCACCAGCCCGGTGGCGGGATTGACCTCGTGGTCGAAGTACGCGATCGCCTTGCGCTCGACGTCCTCCAGCATGGCCTCGTACGGCCCATCATGCTGTTGGGCATCGGCGAGGGCTACGTCTCGGCGCAGCTCCTTCAAGTGGAGGAGACCGGCGCGCCGAGCGTGAGGGTGACGGCCGCGACGGCGTGTGGAGGAATGTCGAGCTCGATCAGCAGGGCGCCTTCTTCGACACGCCATCGCTGCGGCTCGCAGATGAGCCGGGACGCATGGTGCAATTGCTCCACGTCGGCAGCCGACGGATAGGTGGGCGATCCCATGGCGAGCCACGCCGCCTTCGCATTCGCGTGGTCCGCATCGATGCGCTGCACGAAGGCATCCGTTGGGCGAGGCGCGCCCTCGAGCAGCACCCGCACGTGCTCACACGCGATCGGATGACGCGGCAAGGCGTGGTTCGTTAGGACCACAGTAAGGCGCTGTGCGCCGGAGTCGCGCGCGACCCAGACATCGACGGTCGGATGGATGTTGGTGAGCGAAGCGACGAGCTCTGTGCCCAGATGGTGCAGCACCTCGAAGGCGCGGTACGACGGTTTCGCGACTCCCTGGAGCGTGAGCAGTCCGAATCCGCCATGAAACGGAATGGACGGAAAGTAGTTCTCCTCGAAGATGTCGCTGAAGGTCCAGTAGCTGTAGCAGTCAACCAATCCGGTGGCTTCGAGCATCGTCTTCACGACGACAGCCGCGGCGTATGGTTCGTCGTGCATCGGATCGCGCGGGTTGGACGACGTGTTCCACTCCGTGTAGTACAGCGGCTTACCCCGCGCTTGTCCGTAAACGCGGCGAGCCCGATCGCGAAGCACGCTGCGCTCGCTCGCGGCGAGCTGTGCCTCCGTGTCATCGCCCGGCTTGCCGAACGCGTCCGTGGGATAGTGGTGCGTGCTCACGAAGTCGGCCGCTACGCCGGTTTTTTCCGAGAAGTCCAGGAACTCATCGATCCACGCGTCGTCCGCGGTCGCGGGCCCGCCCACGCGAAGCGCCGCATCCACGCTCTTGAGCGCGGCCGCGGTATGACGATAGAGCGTGAAGTAGTCTTGCTGCGTCCCCGTCCAGAAGGCCCGCAAGTTCGGCTCGTTCCACACTTCGAAGAACCACGTCCGCACTTCCGCCACACCGTATCGATCCACGCTCTCTGCCGCGAACTTGCGGATGAGCGTTTCCCACGCCCCATAGTCTCGTGGCGGCGTGACGTTGCCCCGGTAGTGAAAGACGGTCGTGCTTCCCGACGCGAGGATCGTCGGCATGAAGCTCAGCTCGACGAACGGACGCATTCCGGAAGCGAGCAGTGCGTCCCAGATCTGAAAGGCATTGAAGAACGAGTACACCAATTTGTCGAGCTCGCCGACGAGCGTCCCCACATCGTCGCAGAGCAGTCCGTGGAACCGCACGTGGCGGATGCCTAACTCGTCATGGCAGCGTTTGAGCTGCGTCTGATAGTCCGCGCGCAAGGCGAGCGGGGCATGTCCGCTCCCGACGGTGTGTTCCCACACATGTCGCAGCGGCACGCCGGGCGCCCTCACGTTGCACCGCAGCTCGACCGCGCTCACCGTGCGATCTCGTCGGCCCTACGAACTGTGCGCATGATGTTGGGGTTCGGGTCGCACGTCAAAGCGGCTCCCGAAGAATCATCTTGCACGCTTCGTTCCGCGGGCAAGGTTCCTGCGGCGAAGCAGCGCATGAAAGCGATTGCCATCGTTCCCGGTAAGGCAGGCGCCGAGCTGGCGGAACGAGCTGAGCCTCCGGTCAGCGCGCCCGATGAGATCAAGGTCAGGATCATTCGCGTAGGCATTTGCGGCACGGATCGGGAGGAAGTGTCCGGGGGACGTGCCACAGCACCCGACGGCCAGCATGACCTGGTGATCGGCCACGAGATGTTCGGCCAGGTAGTCGAGGTAGGCTCCGCGGTCACCCTGGCGAAGAAGGGCGACTACGCAGTGTTCACTGTGCGGCGAGGTTGCGGTCAATGCTTTTCATGTCTCGCGCGCCGTTCGGACATGTGTCAAACAGGGAAATACCGCGAGCGGGGCATCAAGGGATTGGACGGCTATCAAACGGAGTACGTGGTTGACAAGGAACAGCACGTCATCGTCGTGGCTCCCGAGCTCGCCTCGATCGCCGTGCTGATGGAACCGCTCTCGATCGTCGAGAAGGCGATCGATGACGCGATTCGGCTTCAAAGCATGCGCTGTCCCGAACCGGCGATCACTCCTGCGTGGCTGTTGGGACGCTGCTGTCTGGTGGCGGGATTGGGACCGGTGGGGTTGCTCGCGGCGATGGTCCTGGTGCTGCGAGGCGCCAATGTGTACGGACTCGACGTGCTCGATAGCGCGAGCGCGCGCCCGAAATGGCTCACGGGAATTGGCGGGCACTACGTGGACGGCCGCCAGGTGCCGGCGGATCAAGTGCGCGACAAGGTGGGCGCCATGGACGTGATCCTCGATGC
>DAHUXU010000038.1 GCA_027307005.1 Gemmatimonadota bacterium | reverse complement strand
GTTACGCGTGAGATCGGGACTAACGACGTCCCAGCTCTGGCCGCCGTTGGTCGTGCGGTGCAGCATCTGCGAACCGGTGTACACGGTGTTGTGGTCGTGTGGCGAAATCATCAGCGGGAAATTCCACACGAAGCGGTACTTCACCATGTCGGCCGGCGCACCCGCGACGTTCTCGGGCCACACTTCCACGTTGTTGATGATGTGCGTGGCCACGTTGTAGCGAACGACGATGCCGCCGATGGCCCCCGACCCCGACGCGCTCGACCACACGAGATTCGAATCGACCGTGTCGGGAATCGCGAAGCCGCTCTCGCCGCCGCCCACGCTGCGCCACTCGCCGCGCCAGATCCCGCCATCGGCGCCGAGCTTCGAGTTGCTCGGCCCCATGTACGACGTCCCGTCCTGCTTGTTGCCGTACACGTCGTAGGGAACGCGGTTGTCCACGGTGACGTGATACACCTGCGCGATGGGCAGCTGCACCCGCAGAAAGTTCTTCCCGCGGTTCATCGTGATCGCGACGCCGCCATCATGCGCGACGGCGAACCGGTTTCCGTTAGTCGGATCGATCCAGATGTCGTGGTGATCGCCGCGCGGGAACTGATCGCCCTGCAGATCGATCATGGTGACGCCGCCGTCCAGCGTCTTCGTGAAGTCGGACGCCAGAAAGTACACCTCGTCGGCGTTGTCGGGCATGACGCCCATGCGGGAGTAGTACGCGGTGCGCCCCATGGGCTGCAGGTCGCTGTTGATGAGCTTCCACGAGGCACCGGCGTCATCCGAGCGCCACAGACGCCCGGTATCAGTGGGCGCGCCGTGCCACGGAATGCCGTCGCCGGTCTCGATCTGCGCGTAAATGCGCTGCGTGTTGGCCGGGCTTAAGCCTAACGTCACTTTGCCGACGGGCCGAGTGGGGAGGCCGTGGCCCGTTAGGCGCGACCAGGTGGTCCCGCCGTCGGTCGACTTCCAGATGCCGCTGCCCGCGCCGCCGCTCTCGCGGCCCCACGTGTGCGTCGCGATCTGCCACGTGCTCGCGTACAACGTCCGCGAATTCTTCGGGTCGAGCAGCACGTCCACCGCGCCCGTCGAATCATTCACGAACAGCACCTTCTCCCACGTCTTGCCGCCGTCGGTCGTGCGGAACACCCCGCGATCCGCCTCCGGACCGTACGTGGTGCCGAGTGCCGCGACGTATACACGGTTGGGATCGGATGGATCGATGGTGATGCGCGAGATGCGTCCCGTGTTCTCGAGTCCCGCGCGCGACCATGTTTTGCCGGCGTCCGTCGACCGGAACATGCCCCACCCGACCGACACGTGGCTCCGCAAATACGGCTCGCCGGTGCCGACGTACACGACATTGGGATCGGACGGCGCGACCGCGATCGATCCGATGGATTGCACCGGCTGATCGTCGAAAATCGGCGTCCAGTGCGCTCCGCCGTCAGTGCTCTTCCAAACGCCGCCGCTTGCGGCGCCGGCGTAGTACGTGTTCGGATCGCCGGGCACGCCCGCGATCGCGTCGGTGCGATTGCCTTCGGGGCCGATGAAACGCCACTTGAGCGTCGCAAGAAAGGCAGAGTCGGGGGCGGCGCCGTTGGCCGCCTCCGCCGCATTCGCAGCTTTCTCTGACTTCCTGGCTCGTGATTTCGATTGCTGAGCGTGCGCCGAGACAGCGATGGCCACGAGGAGCGGGACGGCCGTGGCCAGGCGCAGAGCAGTGCGGATGGAGCGCGACATCGAGCGGACCTCGAGGGATGGGTGGATGGGCGCGGGCGAGGGCGGCGGCCCGAACAGCCGCGAGTCCCTGTCCATATAGGGCGCCGGCGTGCCGGTCGCAAGCACCGATCGCGGCCGGCGCTTTCCATCGAGACAGACGGCGTTCGGCCGCGCCGCGATGCGGATCCGCCGCCCAAGCCTAACGGGAGGCCCGTGGCCCCGGCGTTACGGGCGCCGCGAGCGCAGCTGCGTGAGCACGGCGCCGAGCGAATCGATCTCCTTGCCGTACGCCGCCCAATCGCCGGCGCGCTGCGCCGCAATGGCGCGATCGTAATGGGACTGCGCCTGCGCGACGAGCGACGCCACGGTCGCCGACGGCGGCGCTGCCGTTGCGTTAGGCGCGACGGCGGCCGCGGCCGTGTCCACGCCCTGGCCCGAGATGCCCACCGCCTGGCCGCCCCCGAACATCGCATCGAGCGCCTGATCGAGTGTCTCACCCATCACCACGCGATCGCCGCTCGCCACCACCACGCGCTTCATCTCGGGGATCGATCCGCCCGACGCGCGCAGGAACAGCGGCTGCACGTAAATCAGCGACTCTTCGATCGGAATCACCAACAGCTCGCCGCGGATCACTTCAGAGCCGCGCTGATCCCAGAGCGTGACCTGCCGCGAGATGTCGGTATCCTGATTGATGCGATTCACGATCTGCTTCGGTCCGTACACCAGACTCTGCGTCGGGAACCGATAGACCCTCAACTCCCCGTAGTGTGCACCGTCCATGCGTGCCACCATCCACGCCGCGAGGTTGTCCTTTCCCCTCGGCGTGAAGGGTGTCATGTAGATGAATTCTTCTTTCTGTTCGCCGGGCAGCCGCATGATCATGTGCCGCATGTACGGCGTCGCCTCGCCGCGCTGATCGTCGGGCTCGGGAATCTGCCACTGATCTTCGCGGTGATAGAACGCGTCGGGATCATCCATGTGATACGTCGCCTGCAGCGCGGCCTGGATGCGGAAGAGCTGCCCCGGATAGCGCATGTGGCGCTTGATGTCGGCGGGCATCGCCGACATCGGGTGGAAGATCCCGGGGAAAATATTCTCGTACGTGCGGATCACCGGATCATTCGGCTCGACGACATAGGCGGTGAGCGCACCCGTGAACGCGTCGATCGTGACTTTGACGCTGTTGCGCATGTAATCGATGTCCTGCACCGACTTGGAGTACGGATAGCCGCTGCTCGCGGTGTAGCCATCGAGGATCCACTTCAGCTTGCCGTCGTCGGTGACGACGATGTAGGGCTCGCCGTCGAAGCTGAGAAACGGCAGCGCCGTGGACGCGCGATCCATGATGTTGCGGTGGTACATGATGCGCGCCGCGCCGGCGATGTCGTCCGAAAAGAAAATCTGCAGCGATCCGAATTGCATCGCGTAGAGCGCTCGCCGCAGAAACGAGCCCACCGGAACGCCGCCGCTGCCGGTATACGACGCATAGATGTTCTTGTCGCCTAACGGATAGTCGAACTCTTTCTGCTTCGTGTCGACGAACACGTACTGTTCCGCCGCCTGGCCATAGTAGATCTGCGGCTGCGTGAGCGTGATGTTGACGTTCGACGCAGGCGGCAGGTCCTTGATGAACAGCACCGGCAGCCCTTCATCGGTGACCTGGTTGACCGGCGCCATCGTGATGCCCATGCCGTGCGTGAACGTGAGCCGGTTGTTGATGAACGTCTGCGTGGGCAGCGAGGCCGTGTTGAGCTCGCGCACCGACAGGTGCACTTGCCGGTAGTCGCCGTTGATCATGTAGCGATCGTCGTTCACCGACACGAAGTCGTAGTACGTGCGGATTTCCTGCAGCTGCTTGAACGTCTGCTGGAGCAGGTCGCGCTCCCAGAGGCGGACGTTGTTGATAGTCGGCGCGTTGGCCTTGATGTCGGCCATGGTGAGCGTGGCCTCGCCGTTCAACGAGCGCGTCTGCACCTTGTCGAGCCCCCAGGCCGCGCGCGTGGCCGCGATGTGATACCGGAGGTACGGCGTCTCCCTGTCCAGCTCGTTAGGCACGACGACCAGCTTCTGCACCGCCAGCGGGAGAATGCCGCGGCCCACGATGCCGACGGCCGCGTAGAGAATGGCGGCGATCGCCAGCCACCGCAGCGCGCGGCCGCGCACGGCGCCGTAGATCACGAGGCCGATCGCGACGAGCGCGGCGATGGCCGAGGCGCGGATGCCCGGCAGCATGACGTGTACGTCGGTGTAGCTCGCGCCGACTAACGGACCGGTGGTCGAATACAGGAGTTCGGACGTGTTCACGATCCACAGCTGCGCGGCAAAGAGCAGCGCCAGCACCGCCGCGAGCGTCGCCAGATGGACCTCGGCGCCGCTGTCGGCGGGTCCGTGGTGCGCGCCGAGCGGGATCTGCCCGCGGAGCACGTACACGGCGCCGGCGACGGCGAGCGAGAGCACGACGAGCGCGACCGCGATGCCCAACACATCGGACAGCGCGGGCAGCCGGAACATGTAGAATCCGATGTCTCGCCCGAACAGCGGATCCGCCGTGCCGACGCGCGCGCCGTGGAATGCCTGGACGTACGTCATCCAGTTGGCCGCCATGTAGACGCCGATGACGAAGGCGATGACTAACGGTACGATCCACGAGAGCCGCAGGATCAGTCCCGACACGTCCACCAGCTCGCGCGATGCGCGCTGCGTGTAGAGGGTGGGCGACTTGCCGGTGCGGCGCGCCGCGAGACGGAGATTGCCCGCCAGCACCGCGTACGAGGCGAGGCCGCCCACGAAGAACAGGACGATGCGCCAGGTGAGCGACGTCACGTAGACCGTCGTGAAGCCGAGCTGGCGGAACCAGAGCCAATCGGTAGCGAAGCTGACGAGCCACGGAATGACGACGAACACGAAGAGCCCGGCGGCGACGATGGCGATCAGGACGCGTCGCGCCGCGGGCGGCATGGGCGGGCGGGCTCCGGGGTGGCCGGATCGGATGTCGAAGGGAATGGTCATGGTGCTACAACATGGCACAAAGGCCGCTTTTGCACCAATTTGTGTCGTACGGACCTCGGTGCGTTAGAACACATGGCTTGGAAGGAGGTGCTCGCGTGACTGCGTTCTATGCCTGGGTCCGGTTGCATCCGGCAATCGTGATTGCCGCGTCGCTCCTGGGGACAGGCCTTCACCTGTACCGTCGCTTCAAGAGACAGCGCGCGTTTTCCCGACGGCTGGCGGAGGTCGAGGCGAAAGAGGCGCAACATCATGGTGGCGTGATCGAGAACCCGCCTGCGTGGTTGCGCGTCCGCAATGGTGCGTCGCTCACGCTGCTCGTTCCAGGCGTGTTCTCGGTCTTGATCTGGGCGGTGTACGCGTTCGGCGGTCGAATCCAGCGCGACAGCGCTGGCGTTAGCACCGACATGCTGGTCCTGAGCATCGCGTACCCGCTCGGCTCGGTGCTCATGGGCGCGATCGTCGGCCTGGGCCGACCGGCGATGCGCAATGTCATCTCGTCGACGCTCATCGGAACGCTCGCGGTCGCGCCGCTGATGAGTGGGATCGCGTTGTCGATGGACAATGCGCTCACGCGGTGGCGACTGCAAGACACGGTGATGGCGGCAGGGCTGAGTCTTTTTTTCGGCGCGGCGCTAGGCTATGGGGCGACGACGCGCACGCGGCGCCGTGCGGCGGGGCGGACAGGAGCCACGGGCAGGTAGGCACGCACCGGCGCGGGCCGGTCGGGGTCCCCGTTGGACCATTCGGTTAGGCATCCGGAAAACTAGCAGGTCCCGCGGGGGGGGGCGCGGTCGACATGTCACTGACATGGTTCCTCTTGAAACCCCAGGCTACCAGTTGCGTCGGGCTGCGCTGGGCTCGATTGTGAGAGGGTACGCGTGCACGCGGCCGGGCCGCGTGTCGTCGCTGCTCGCTCAGTGGTACGGATTCGGTTCCTGATGCCCTCCGGAGTACCCATGCGTTCTCGGCTCAACGCCATCGCAACGGTCGCGGGCGCTCTCGCCGCGGTCGGCCTGTGCGCTGCGCTTCCGTTCGCCGCGCGTGTTTCGGTG
>DAHUXU010000032.1 GCA_027307005.1 Gemmatimonadota bacterium | reverse complement strand
CGTGCTGCCAGCCGCCCGCTTCGCGGATCGCGCGCGTGCGCAGCACGCCGGCGGTGCCGTTGAACGTGAGGAACAGGCCGCCGCGGTCGCGCGCCGGCTGTTCGATCACGAACTGTCCGCTCAGTCCTAACGCAGTCACTCGCGTGAGCAGCGAGTAATCTTCGTTCAGGTAGTCCCACCGCGCCTGCACGACGCCGACGTTCGGGTCGCTGAAGTACGGGACGGTATTGCGGAGGAAATCGCGCGGGATGACGAAATCGGCATCGAACACCGCGACGAGTTCTCCCATCGCGCGCTCGAGTCCGTATTCCAGCGCGCCGGCCTTGTAGCCCGTCCGATCTTCGCGGTGCAGGTGCTCGATCTGAAACCCTTTCGCGCGATACTGCCGCACCAGGCGCCGCGTGAGCGTCAGCGTCTCGTCCGTCGAATCATCGAGCACCTGCACCTGCAGCAGGTGGCGCGGGTAGTCGAGCGCGCATGCCGACCGGATCAGTCGTTCGGCGACGAACAGCTCGTTGTACACCGGCAGTTGCACGGTGACACGCGGCATCGGCGACGGCTCAGGCGGGCGCGCGCGCGGATGGCCGCGATACCGCCGAAACAACGAGATCATGACATAGCGATTGAGACTGAAGAGCGACAGCACGAACAGCGCCGCCGCATATGTCCCGATGATTATCCAGTCTATCTGTGTCCGCATCGATGACGGGTGCGAGATCGGTGCATGGATGCGCGACGACGCTCTGCGCGACGGCGCGTGGTTCCTCCGTCGGAGTCAGCTCCGGCCTCACTTCGGCGAGGCATGCGGCTGTGTGCTCATCGCGGAGAGGCGGGACGGCCAAAGGGCAATGGGCATGCCCGATGGAGCATCGTCCGTCAGAGCACGCGATGTTGCGCGGGGATGTTAGAACCGCTTAGGAAATGGCCGCGTTGGCCCGAACGTGCGCTCGAATCACGATCGTTTGTCGGCCTCGAAATCCAGTGTCCTGATGACCGATTTCTCGATAGTTTTTCCTTATGAAACGCGGGTTCTTCATCGTTGCGGAGCTCACCGGGCCAACACGCGACGCGGTGCTCGAGGTGCAACGCTGGGCGGATCCGAAACTCGCCAAGGACACCACGCCGCACATCACGCTCGTCGGATCTTCAGGCGTCGGTCCGATTCCCGCCGACACACCGCTCGACCAGTTGCGGGACGAGCTCACGTCTGCCGCCTCGCAAACGCCGCCGTTCACGCTGCAATTCGGGCGTCCGATGCGCTTCATGCAGACGGACATCGTGGTATTGCCGCTGGATCCGCACGGCGCGCTGCGTGCGCTGCACGAGCGCATCGCGGGTCGCCGGCTGCGCTTCGAGCGCGCGCGCTTTGCGTTTTCGCCCCATTGCACGCTCAGCTTTTTCACGACGCTGACGGCCGCGGGCGAACGCCGGCTCTTGCGCGTGCGTGTGGATGAGCCGGTCACAATTGACCGTGTGCAGTGCTACCTCACCGTCGAGCCCGTCGGCGGGCGCCGCATCCTCGACATTCCGCTCGGCGGCGCGGCGTAAGGCGCGCGCCGCGCCGGCGCATCACTCCGTCATTTTTTCTTTACATGCGACATCCCGTGTTCGACCTGCTCGAGCAGGACATGGAGCGCGACGCCGCGCTCCCGTTTGTCGATCTCGCCGCGCGCTATTTCCTGCGCACGCGCGACGGCACCGATCCCGTCTCCACGGCGCTCGCGTCCGCCGAGATCGCCCCGCGCTTCGACGAACCGCTGCCGGAGAGCGGCCATCCACTCAATGAGGTGGCGCGTCGCATCGAGCTCGACGTCATGAGTGCGATGAACCAGCTGGCGCATCCCATGTGTATGGGGCACCAGATGTCGGCGCCGCTGCCGATTGCCGTCTGGGTGGAAACGGTGATCGCGGCGATGAATCAATCGGTGGCGGTCGCCGAGATGTCGCCGAGCGCGACGGTGCTCGAGACGCAGCTGATCAGGTGGATGGCCGGTCTCATCGGATGGGACGCGGGCGCGGGCGGCACGCTGACGTCGGGCGGGACGGAGGCGACGTTCACGGCGCTGCTCGCCGCGCGGGCGCGGGCGTTGCCTAACGCCTGGCGGCACGGCGTGTCGGCCGCCGGCGGCCCGCTGCCGGTGGTGTTGTGCGGCGAGCACGCGCACTACGCCGTCACGCGCGCTGTGGCGCAGTTAGGCCTGGGCCTCGACCGCGCGATCGCCATCGCATCGCGCGATTGGCGCATGGACGTGGAGGCGCTCACCGTTCGCTTGAACGCGCTGGCCGCGGATGGCGTACCGGTGATGGCGGTGGTCGCCACGGCGGGCAGCACGGCGACCGGCTCGTTCGACGATCTCGACGCGATCGGCGCACTGTGCGAGGCGCACGGGGGCTGGTTCCACGTCGACGCGGCGCACGGCGCGTCGGCGCTGCTCTCGTCCACGCATCGGGACCGTATGCGCGGCGTCGCGCGCGCGCGATCGGTGGCGTGGGATGCGCACAAGATGATGCTGCTGCCGCTCTCGGCCGGCATGCTCCTGGTGCGCGACGAGCGCGACCTGGATGGCGCGTTCGCCCAACGCGCGCCGTATCTCTTTCACGGCGACGAAGACGGCCGGGTGTGGGATCAGGGCACGCGCAGCTTCCAGTGCTCCCGGCGCGCCGACGCGCTCAAGGTGTGGGCGGCGCTGCAGCGCTACGGCGCTTCGGGGTTAGGCGCGATCTACGACCACCTGTGCGACGTCGCGCGCGAGCTCTATGCCGCGATCTCGGTGCACAGCCGATTCGTCGCGCTGCACGAGCCCGAGTCGAACATCCTCTGCTTCCGGTGGGTGGGCGCGGCCGGCGAAGACGCCGCCGCCGTGGACGAGTTCAACCGCGTCCTGCGCGAGCGCTACAACCGCAGCGGCCGCGGCTGGATCACGACCACGGTGTTAGGCGGCCGCCGCGTGCTGCGCGTGACCGTGATGAATCCGCGCACGTCGCGCGACCACGTCGTCGCGTTGCTGGACGGGCTTTCCGAGGAAGCCACATCGATGCAGCGAGAAGCACGTTCAGGCGTCGTAGCTGGTGGTCAACAAGTGTAGAACGTTGAGATCCGGTGCTGGCATCTACGCTCATGAAGACGCGGACACGGCACGGACACAACGGACACGGCACGGTGAAAAAAGGCAACGAGAGGCGTCGACCAATCCGGTTCGAGGCGCCTGGCGGTCTCTTCGCTCATGATTGAAAGACAACAACAGTGAAACAGGAAGGCGGATGACGAACGGCGTTCCCTCAGGGTCGGCGTCACGTTGTTGGTGGTTGTGTTTTGCTCTTCATAAAAAACGCCTCGGTTATCCGTTAGGCAACGTCGCCACCGCCGCGCAGCATGGTGTCTTTCATTATCGCTTTGTTATCCTTTAAACCATGACCGAAGTAGACCCGCCAGGCGCCTCGAACCCGATTGGTCGACGCCTCTTATTCAGTTTTTCCCGTGTCGTGTCCGTTGTGTCCGTGCTGTGTCCGCGTCTTCATGAGCGTAGATGCCTACTCCGAATCTTCCCCTGCCTCTGAACTCGGAGGCCCCGCCGCGATCTCACGCCCGGACGCCCTACGCCACGAATTAAGGCAGATCACTCGCTTGAATACCGGACGCTCGCCAAACTGCAGCAGGAGTCCGATCTCGAGCTTGGTAGCTCGGAGATAGTTGAACAGCTGCGCACTTCCGATCTCCGGCCGCAACGTGGTCGACTTCACTTCGATGATGAGTCGGCCATCGACAAGCATGTCGAGGCGCTGATCCGCCAACGGTTCGCCCTTGTAGAGCACCGTCACGCCAACTTCGCGCAGTACCTGATGGCCCTTGGCCACGAGCTCACGATGCAGCGCGGCCTTGTAGATGTGTTCGAGAAAGCCGTGACCAAGCGTGTCATACACTTCGAGGAACGCGCCGATCACCGAACCGGTGAGCTGCTTTTCGACAAGACTGGTCGAACTCATGGCTCAGACGATAGTCGAAAAGCAACGGGCTCCAGCAGCATTTCATTGCAGCTGGAGCCCGAACATCCCCGCCGGCTCGGCTCGCGCGCAGGCGAAGGCCCTCTCGGTTTTGTGTCCGCGTCTTCAGTAGCGGAACGTCGATGGCGCTCTGCGCGGACGACTACAACGCCCGTTTGATTGCGCCCTCGAGATCCTGGTCGCCGCCTAACCCGGTGTACACCACCTTCCCGGCTTTGTTGATCACCACGACGTACGACGTCGCGGGCACGTTGTACGCGCTCACCGCGTTCCCGTCCGTGTCGTAAACCATCGCCTGGGTGTAGTGGTACTTCTGCGCGTACAGCTTCACGCGCTCGGGCGACTGATTTACCGAGACGGCGACGTCCACGAACGTCACCTTCGGAGAATATTTCTTGACCATGTCGAGGAACTTGGGCTCGAGCTCCTTACAGTTGCTGCACCACGTCGCCCAGAACTCCAGCACCACCGGCGATTTGCCGATGTATTGATCGAGATTCACGCTCTTGCCGTCGAGCGTGTGCACCACCGCGCCGGGAGCCGCGGCGCCAACGGGCACCCCGATCTCGTCCTGCGCAGCGAGCGCCGGCGCCGCGGCCATGGCCACGCACGCCACGAGCATTGCCACCCGGGTCCACATCATATCAACAGTTGCCCCATCTTGATAAGATAATACTCGGCCGCGCCGAGCATGATGATCGCGAACGCCTTTTTCACCCACATCATCCACGAGCCCGCCCGCGGCAGCCGCGACAGCGTTCCGGCGGAGACGCCCACCGCCACCAACAGCGTGCTCATGCCTAACGAAAAGACGAACAGATAGAGAAAGCCTAACACGGCGCTGTGCGTCGTCGACACCCACGTCAGCACCGCCGCCATCACCGGCGCCGAGCACGGCGCCGCCACCAGCCCCGACGCCGCCCCCATCGCGAACGTCCCCGCGAATTGCCCGCCCCGTCCCGCCGCCGACGCCCGCTGCACGAATCCCTGCGGCACCCGCACCGGAATCACGTCCACCATCGCCAACGCCGCGATGATCAGCAAGTTCGCCATCCCAAAATACAACCACGGGTTCGTGCTCACTGTCCCGAACAGCGTCCCGCTCAGCCCGGCGAACAATCCCAGCCCCGCGTACACCAACGCCAACCCCAGCACGTAGCTCAACGTCAGCGTCAGCGGCCGCCATCGGGATGCCGCCGCCGCCGTCGACTGCCCGCCGACCAACGACGCGGTGATCGGAATCATCGGATAGATGCACGGAGTCAGGCTGGTGAGCACGCCCCCGAGGAACACCAACGGCACCGCAACCACGGGCCGCGACGAGAGCATTGCCGAGATGTCGGGCGAGAGCATGGCCACACAGTACATACTCCACCACGATCCGCGGAAGTTCCCACGCAAAGAACGCCCTGCCTTGCGCGCACGCTGATACGGGGAGAAGGTTTCACGAGCGGGCCGTCCGCCGTGGAGACCCGTCAGCATCCATTTCACACTCTGTCATCGCATGGCGGCGCCGCGTTCGTCTTCACCCTCACCTCGTCCCGCACGCACTTCGCCACAGGCGCGCTCGCGCCGCACTCCCGCCGGCGCCAACCCACCGCCCCGCAAGCCGCCGCACATCGCCATCGAGTGCGTGTCGCCGTCGCTCGATGATGCGCGTTGGGCAGTCAAACGCATCCTCGGCGATTCGTTCGAGGTGAGCGCCGACATCTTCAAAGATGGTCACGACGTCCTCTCGGCGCGCGTACGCTTCAAGCCGCCCGGCCTCACCGAGTGGCGCACGGCGCCGATGGTCTTCGACTACGACTCTGATCGCTGGACGGGAGGCTTTCCGCTCGATGCCATCGGCGGCTGGAGCTTCACGGTCGACGCGTGGACCGATCGCTTCGCGACCTGGCGCGCCCAACTGGAGAAGAAGATCGATGCGGGACAGGATGTCTCGCTCGACCTGCTCGAGGTAGCGCAGCTGGTGGACACGGCAACGCACCGGGTGCGCTTCGGCGACACGCGGCGCGAGCTGGCGCAGTGGTCGGCGCGGCTGCGCGATGCGTCGCCCGCGTGGCGCGAGCGCGCACGCGAAGGACTCGGCCTCGAGCTCTTGGCGCTCATGGAGCAGCACCTGGCGCCCGACGACCTCACGTCGTACGACCGCGAGCTGCGCGTGTGGGTGGACCGCGAGCGGGCGCGCTTCGCCGCCTGGTACGAGATGTTTCCGCGCTCGCAGAGCGGCGATGCGTCGCGGCATGGCACCTTTGCCGACGCCGCGCGTGCGCTGGCGCGCATCGCCGAGTTAGGCTTCGACGTCGTCTACCTGCCGCCCATCCATCCGGTGGGTGTGACGCAGCGGAAGGGGCGCAACAACGCGCTCGCGGCGTCGCCCGATGATCCCGGCAGCCCGTGGGCCATCGGCGGCCCCGCCGGCGGCCACACGGCCATCGAGCCGCGGTTAGGCACGATCGATGACTTCGACCGGTTCGTCGTCGCCGCCCATCGGTTAGGCATGGAGATCGCGCTCGACTACGCGCTCCAATGCTCGCCCGACCACCCCTGGCTGCGCGAGCACCCCGACTGGTTCTTTGCCCGCCCCGACGGCACGCTCAAGTACGCCGAGAACCCGCCGAAAAAATACGAGGACATCTATCCGCTCGACTTCTGGTGCGACGATCGCGACAACCTCTGGAATGCCTGCCGCGACATTCTGCTGTTCTGGATCTCTCATGGCGTGAATACGTTCCGCGTCGACAACCCGCACACCAAGCCGTTCGCCTTCTGGCAGTGGCTCATCGACGACATCCACGCCCGACACCCCGACGTGATCTTTCTTTCCGAGGCCTTCACCCGCCCCAAGCGCATGAAGCACCTCGCCAAACTCGGCTTCACACAGTCGTACACGTACTTCACGTGGCGGACCACGTCGTACGAGCTGCGCGAATATCTCGAGGAGCTCACGCAGCGGCCGGCGCGCGAATACCTGCGGCCCAACTTCTTCGCCAATACGCCGGACATCCTGCACGAGTACCTCCAACTCGGCGGACGCGCGGCGTTCCGCGTCCGGTTGCTGCTCGCCGCCACGCTGTCGCCGCTCTACGGCATTTACAGCGGATTCGAGCTCACCGAAAACGTGCCGCTGAGGCCGGGCAGCGAAGAGTACCTCGACTCGGAGAAGTACGAGCTCAAGGCGCGCGATTGGGCGTCCCCGGCGAGCCTCGACCGCGACATCGTGCGCGTCAATCGCCTGCGCCGGGAGAACCGCGCGCTCCAGCGGGCGACGAATCTCACCTTCCACCGCTCGGACAACGATCTGATCCTGTTCTACCACAAGACGGCCGACGATCTCGGTCCGCCTAACGATCTGTTGATCGCCGTCAACCTCGACCCGCTGCGCGCCCAGGACACGATGGTCGAGGTCCCGCTCGACGCCCTCGGCGTGGGCCCCGATGCGACGTACGTCGTCGAAGATCTCCTCACCGGCGTGCGCTACACCTGGCGCGGCGCCCGCAACTACGTTCGCCTCGACCCGCGCAACGAACCCGGACACGTCCTCCTCGTGCGGCGTTAGGCGGACCACCAACTCGCTACTATGAGCTCGCTCTGGTACAAGGACGCCGTCATCTATCAGATCCACATCAAGTCGTTTCGCGACAGCAACCGCGATGGCTACGGCGACATCCCCGGACTGATCGAGAAGCTCGACTACATCGAATCGTTAGGCGTCAACTGCCTCTGGCTGCTGCCGTTCTATCCCTCGCCGCTGCGCGACGACGGATACGACATCGCGGAGTACGAAGCCATCCACCCGCACTACGGCGCCCTGGCGGACTTTCAGCGGCTGCTCGAGGAAGCACACGCCCGCGGCATCCGCATCATCACGGAGTTGGTCATCAACCACACGTCGGACCAGCTCCCCTGGTGCCAGCGCGCGCGCCTCGCTCCCAAAGACTCGGCCGAGCGGGCGTTCTATGTGTGGAGCGATGATCCCACGCGGTACGGCGACGCGCGCATCATTTTCACCGACACCGAGAAGTCCAACTGGGCATGGGACCCGGTCGCCGGCCAGTTCTACTGGCACCGCTTCTTCAGCCACCAGCCCGACCTCAACTTCGACAACCCCGCCGTCGTCGAAGCGGTGAAAGATGTGATGCGGTTCTGGTTTCGCATGGGCGTCGACGGCATGCGACTCGACGCCATCCCGTACCTGGTCGAACGGGATGGCACCAACTGCGAAAACCTTCCCGCCACGCACGCGGTGCTCAAGGAGCTGCGCCGTACCCTCGACGAGGAGTTCGACGGGCGGATCTTTCTCGCGGAGGCAAACCAGTGGCCGAGCGATGTGATCCCGTACTTCGGCGACAGCGACGAATGCCACATGGCGTTCCACTTCCCGCTCATGCCGCGCATGTACATGGCGCTGCGCCAGGAAGACCGCAGCCCGATCATCGAAATTCTCGCGCAGACGCCGGCGCTGCCTAACGATTGCCAGTGGGCCATCTTCCTGCGCAATCACGATGAGCTCACGCTCGAGATGGTCACCGATCTGGAGCGCGACTACATGTACCGCGAGTACGCGCGCGATCCGCGAATGCGCATCAACATCGGTATCCGCCGCCGCCTCGCGCCGCTGCTCGACAACGGTCGCCGCCAGATCGAATTGATGAATGCCCTCCTCATGACCATGCCCGGCACGCCGATCATCTATTACGGCGACGAGATCGGCATGGGCGACAACATCTATCTGGGCGATCGCAACGGCGTGCGCACGCCAATGCAGTGGACGCCGGGATGGAACGCGGGCTTTTCCGAGGGCGACCAACAGGCCCTGTACTATCCGCTCATCGTCGATCCGCCCTACGGATACCAGGCGATCAACGTCGCATCGGAAGAGCGCACGCAAACGTCGCTGCTGCGCTGGATGCGGCGGATCATCAAAGTGCGCAAACAGTATCACGCATTCGGGCGCGGCAAGTTCGAGATGCTGCTGCCGGAGAACCGGCGCGTGCTGACGTATCTGCGGCGTCACGAAGACCAGGTGATCCTCTGCGTGAACAACCTGTCGCGCTTCGTCCAGCCGGTGGAGATCAACCTGCAGCGATGGAAAGGGTGGACGCCGCTCGAGCTCATCGGCACCGTGCGGTTCCCGGTGATCGGCGACCAGCCGTACTTTCTGTCGCTAGGCCCGCACACGTTCTACTGGTTTCTGCTCGTCGCGCCACAGCCGGACGGCGCGGGATCGTGACCGCGCCGCCGCCGGTGGTCCGCGTGCGCGGCAGCGTGACCGACGCGCTCGACTCCGCCGTGCTGCGCGCGCTGGCGCCGCACGATCTCGCGAGCTGGCTCGTGACGCGCCGGTGGTCCGGCGCCAAGGGACGGCCGCCGGCGGACGCGCACATCACCGAGGTCATCCCGGTACGGTGGGGCGATGAACGCGCCGTCGTGACCCGCGTCGTGGCCACGCACGCGAGCGGCGCCGACCAGAGTTATCAGTTGCCGCTCGTGGCGCGCGCCGGCGATGCCCCCGATGACCGCACGGCCGCCGCGGTCGTGGCGCGCATCGCGGCGGACGATGGGCCGGGGATGCTCCTCGATGCGATCGAGGACGCCGGCTTTCGCAGGCTGCTCGGTGCAGCGTTAGGCGAAGGCGCGGCGTTCGAGGGCGACGGCGCGCGCTGGACCGTCGAGCCCGTCGGCGCGCCGACGCGCGGACTCGATGCCCTTCCCACGGAGGTCAGCCGCGCCGAGCAGAGCAACAGCTCGGTGCGCTTCGGCCAGCGGGCCATGCTCAAGCTGTTCCGGCGCCTCGAGCACGGCGAAAACCCCGACGTCGAGATCGGCACGTTTCTCACCACGCGCACCCATTTCCAGCACACGCCGGCAGTGTTGGGCGTGGTCCGGTATTGCGACTCCGCCGGCGCGAGCTACGTCACCGGCATGCTGTCGCGGTTCGTGGTCGGCGCGCGCGACGGATGGGGAATCGCCCTCGAGGCGGCGCGCGCGGCCCTGCGCGGCGGCGGCGCGCCCAACGCGTTTGCCGGCGAAGCCGGGCGCATCGGGACCGTGACGCGCGAGCTGCACGACGCGCTCGCGTCGTCGCCCGACACGCCGGGCTTCCGCAACGATCCCGTCGCGTTAGGCGACATCGAGGAATGGGAACGCGCGGCCACCCGCACGGTGGAGGATGCGATGGCCCTCCTCGCCGATCGGGCGGCGACGCTGCCCAACGCCCACCGCGCCATGGCCCGCGCCAGTGCCGGCCGCCGCGGCGCGGCGCTCGAGCACCTCCAGGCCGTGTCGGCGGAAGTGCGGAACATTCTCGATGCGCCCAACGCGAGGCTCCGCAAGACGCGCCACCACGGCGACTACCACCTCGGCCAGCTGCTGCGCGGCGAGCAGGACGTGTGGTTCGTCGTCGACTTCGAGGGCGAGCCGTCGCGGCCGCTGGCCGAGCGCCGCGGGTTGAGCAGCCCGTTGCGCGACGTCGCCGGCATGCTGCGGTCGTTCGCCTACGTCGCCGCGACCGCCGCCGCCGAGCACGGTGGGTTAGGCATCGACCCCCGAACGGAAATCACCGCGGCGCACTGGGAACGCGAGATGCGCGCCGCATTTCTCGCCGCGTACGGCGCGACCGCCGACCACCCGCTCGTGACGCTGTTCGAGATGGAAAAGCTGTTCTACGAATTGCGCTATGAGCTCAACAACCGACCGGAGTGGGTCTGGATTCCGCTCCGAGGCATCGCGAGGTTGTTTTGAACATGCAGCGGCGGAATCCGTGCGGGTAAATCGATCCGATTTGAATGCTCCCTTCGAGAGCCCGCATGCGCCCGCGTCCGGCCCCGCCTGGGTCCTCGACCGCGGCGCGTCAGTTCGGCGCGCCGGGACGGCGTTCCGCGTGTGGGCGCCGCTCGCACCAACCGTAGACGTGGTCGCGTCCAATCGCCGATTCCCGCTGGAGCCGGCAGACGGCGGCATGTTCGAGGGCGTCGTCGCGAGCCTGGTCGCCGGCGATGACTATGCGTATTCGCTCGGCGGCGGTCCGCCATTGCCCGATCCCGTGAGCCGGCACCAACCCGATGGCGTGCGCGGACCGTCGCGCATCGTCGATCCGCGCGCATTCGAATGGCACGACAGCCGGTGGACCGGGCGCGCCGGATCGGAGTACGTCATCTACGAAATGCACGTCGGCACGTTCACGCACGCCGGCACGTTCGACGCGGCCATCGAGCACCTTGCCCCGCTGGCAGAGTTAGGCATAACCGCGGTCGAGCTCATGCCGGTCGCGCAGTTTCCCGGAACGCGCAACTGGGGCTACGATGGCGTGCACCTCTTTGCGCCGCAGAACAGCTACGGCGGCCCGGACGGGTTGCGGCGGTTCGTCGACGCGGCCCACGCGCTCGGCCTCGCCGTCGTGCTCGACGTGGTCTACAACCACATCGGGCCTGAGGGGTCGCCGCTCCACGAGTTCGGGCCCTACGCCTCGACCGTGCATCGCTCCCCGTGGGGCGCATCGTTCGACCTCGACGGCCCGTCGCCATCGCACGCCGACGTGAGGCGCTACGTGATCGACAACGCGCTCTACTGGATCGTCGAATACCACATCGATGCCTTACGCCTCGATGCCGTGCCGGCGATCCGCGACGACAGCACGCCGCACATCGTCCAGGAGATCGCGGCTGCCGTGCACGCCGAGTCGTCAGTGCTCGGCCGGCGCGTGCAGGTGATCGCCGAGAACGACGTGATGGACCCGCGCCTCGTGCGGCCCGTCACGTTAGGCGGGCTCGGCCTCGACGCGCAGTGGAGCGACGACTTCCAGCGCGGCGCGCACGTCGCGCTGACGGGCGAACGCACCGCCTGGTATCGCGGCGTGCGCGGCGCCGCCGACGTCGCCGCCGCGCTCGAGCGATGCTCCACCCAGCGATCGCCGCGCGGTGCATCGAGCGCGCCGGCGGCCGACGTGTCGCCGGACCGCTTCATCTTCTATGTGCAGAACCACGACCAGGTGGGCAACCGC
>DAHUXU010000016.1 GCA_027307005.1 Gemmatimonadota bacterium | reverse complement strand
GTCAAGGGCGAAGCGATTCACACGGTTCCGGCCGAGAACTGAATGACTGAGCTCAAGCGCACGCTCGGCCTCACGGATCTCGTCCTCATCGTCATCGGGACCGTCATCGGCTCCGGCATCTTCATCGTGCCGGCGACGACGCTGCAACAAGCCGGCGGCAGCGTGAGCGTCGCACTGCTCGTGTGGCTCGTTGCCGGCATCCTGTCGCTGCTCGGCGCGCTCACGTATGGCGAGATGGGCGCGATGAACCCCGATGCCGGCGGCCTGTACGTCTACATCCGCGACGCGTTCGGCGAGCTGCCGGCGTTCCTGTACGGGTGGACCGCGCTCTTGGTCATCGCGAGCGGGTCGTGCGCCACACTCGCCGTCGCGTTCAGCAGCTATCTCGGACAGATCGTCCCGCTTTCGCCCGGCATCGCGAAGGTGATCTCGGTGCTGATGATCGCGGCGACGATGGCACTCAACGTGCGCGGCACGCGGCAGAGCGCCGACGTGCAGAACTGGACGACCGGGCTCAAGGCTTCTGCGTTAGTCATCATGGGCGCGGTGCTGCTCCTGAGCGGAACGCATGGAGGCGGCGGCGGCGCGGCGGCGGTGTCGCCGCCCGCGCACGTGTCCTTCTCGATGTTCGCGACCGCGATGATCGGTGTCTTGTGGGCGTACGAGGGATGGCAGTACGCGACGTTCTCCGCCGGGGAGACGCGAGACCCGCAGCGCACCTTTCCGCGCGGCATCATCTTCGGCACCGCGTGCCTGATCGGCATTTACATCCTTGCCAATCTCGGATACATCGCGGCGCTCGGCCCGCTGCGCGCATCGCAGAGCACGCGCATTGCGGCGGACGCCGTCGGCGCGCTGCTCGGGCCGATCGCGGGCAAGATCATCGCCGCGATCATTCTGGTGTCGATGTTCAGCGCGGCCAACGGCATCGCGCTGACGGCGCCGCGTCTCTACTACTCCATGGCGCGCGACGGCGTCTTCATCCGGAAGTTGGCCGAGGTGCACCCGCGGTACGGCACGCCCGCGAACGCGGTGGTGGTGTGCTCGGTGTGGGCGATGGTTCTCGCCACGACCGGCACCTTCGAGCAGCTCTTCACGTACGTGGTGTTCGTCGGCTGGATCTTCTACGCGTTAGGCGGAGTCGCGATCTTCGTCTATCGGCGGAAGCAGCCGAACGCCCTGCGCCCGTTCCGCGTGCCGGGCTATCCGATCACGCCGATGTTGTTCGTTCTGGCCGCGGCCGCCGTGGTCATCAACACCATCGTGACGCAGCCGGGACGAGCGGCGTTGGGCCTGACCGTCACCGCCGTCGGCGTGCCGTTCTTCTTCGTGTGGCGCGCGTATGCGCGCGACGTGCCCGTCGCCGCCCCGCCCGACGCGTGATCGATGGGAAGCGCGCGCGGGCACGCGCTTCCCATCGGCTGGCGCCTAACGCGCTCCTGTTCCGGCGAGCCCATGCGCCGCCTTCGCCGACGCCTCGGCCGCGGCCTGCGATGCCTCGCCGGCCGCCTGCCGCGTCATGACATTGAGGCGGTTCCAGGTATTGATCGCGGCGATCGCGATGACCAACGCGGTCAAGCCCTTTTCGTCGTAGTACTGCGCTGCCTCGTTCCACAGCGCATCGGGGACGGCGTCCGAGCGATCGGCGAGCCGCGTGCCCGCCTCCGTTAGCGCGAGCGCCGCGCGCTCGGCGTCCGTGAAATAGGGCGTCTCACGCCACGCCGCGACGGCGAAGATCTTCTCGTCCGGTTCGCCTTCATCGCGCAGCTCGCGCCAATGCATGTCGACGCAGAAACTGCATCCGTTGATCTGGCTCGCGCGCAGACTCACCATGAGCAGCGTGGTCCGCGGCACGCCGAGTTTGGCGGCGGCGTTAGAGAGCGTCAGAAGACCCCGATAGACCTCAGGATTGGCGCCGCCCGCATTCGTGATTCGAGGTGTGGTCACTGCTCGTCTCCATTGCAATCGAAAGGTCTGTCATCAGCGCGTGCGAGACAGATGGACCGCCCGGTGCGCGCTGCCCCACCCTGCTATGAACGAACGAGCGCGGCGAAATGTGCCACACGGCTCAGGCCGGTTAGGCACACGGGCGGTACAGCCCGCACACACGAAAGACGGGCCCACCGCGCTGCGCGATGGGCCCGCTCGATCGTGCGCGGCCGTCAATGACCGCGTGGCCGTCGCGCCATCATCTGCTTGATGTTGTCGTCGAACTTGGCCTGTTGATCCGGAGTGAGCACGGCACGGATCTCGTCGCGCTCCTTCTTGCTCAGATCGCGCATCTGCTGCATCGACGCCGAATCCATGGGCGTCCCATTTTGCCGGGCGTCGCGCATCTTCTGCCTGAACTGCTGCATCTGCGGCGCGTACGTGTCCTCGATGGCCTTGACCTGGTTCTGCTCGGAATCGGTGAGCGTGATGCCGTTCATCGCCATTGCCATCATTCCGCCGCCTCGTCGTCCGCCGCCACCACCGCCCCCCTGGGCGATCGCACCCGTCGCGATCCCCATCGTGAGGGCCACGCCGATCAATACCGTGCGCATGCTCTTCATGAAGCCTCCCCAGCGTCGTGCGTGTGAACGTGCGTGACCGTGCCTACCATCTACGTGATACGGTTTCGTCCGCCGGATCGATGGGTCTACGGTTGGGGCCGCCCGTCAGCCATGGACGAGCTCGACGATCTCGCGCGCTGCGCGTTGGCCGGACGCGATCGCGCCGTGCACGGTGCCGGTGCTCGCGGCCGTGTGCGCGGCTTCGCCGGCATACCAGATGGTGTGCGAAACGGGTCGGGCCAGACGCTCGGGCATGCGGGCGCCGCCGACACGTGCGTACGCGTACGCGCCGCGCGAGAACGGATCGGTGAGCCAGTCGCGGTAATACGCACGCACGAGGCGCGCGGCCAGGCGCGCAGGCGTCATGCGGAAGATCGATGCGAGCGAATCGAGGCCGAGCTGCTCGAGCGTCTGCGTGGTTTGCTGCGCGAGGCGCGCCGCGTGCGACCCGCCGCGCCACGCCACGAGCAGCGGCGACGTCACGGGATAGGTGGTCCACCACACTTGAAAGGGGAGCGGCCGGCGCGACTGCAGGAAGGACATGCGATCGAGCGGCGGTGCGCCTAACCGTCGGGCGAACGCCGGCTCCAGCCAGAACGGATCGGCGAAGCGGTAGATGACGCGGTGCACGGGGCCCATGATGCCCAACGCGGCGCTCCGGTCGAGCGCCGGCGCCGGCGGGTCGAAGCGGATGGCGCCCGGCGCTCCGGCCGGCGCCTGCAGCACGCCTAACGGCACGGTGACGAGGGCCGCCCGAGCCGCCTCGGTGCGGCGCCTCCCGCCGGCGCCGCCGGA
>DAHUXU010000009.1 GCA_027307005.1 Gemmatimonadota bacterium | reverse complement strand
GCATGAAGGTACAGGCGGTGCGCACGGCCGCCGAATGAGACTACTGCCCGATTGGCTGACGCGCGGATATCTGGCCCTCATCAATCCCGTTGCTGAGTGGCTGGTCCGTCGTGGGGTTCGGCCGAACACCATTACCACGGTCGGAACGCTGTGCTCGGTAGCCGGAGGGATCATCTACGGCACGGGCCACATTCGGACTGGGGGTTGGTTTTTGGGTTTGACGGCGCTGTTCGACGTGCTCGACGGGATGGTGGCTCGACGCACCAACCAGAGCTCGCCGTTCGGCGCTTTCGATGATTCGACGCTGGACCGGGTAGCGGATGGGTTCGTGCTGGGGGGGTTGGCGGTGTTTTTCTCGACGCGGCCGGGCTGGGTGGGGACGGGCATGGTGGTGGTGTGCGTGCTCGGTTTGATCGGAACGTTCGTGACGTCGTACACACGCGCGCGGGCGGCGTCGTTGGGCGTCGATGTGCACGTCGGCTGGCTGCAGCGTCCGGAGCGCGTGGTGTTGTTGTCGGCGCCGCAGGCGTTCTTCGGGCTCGCGTTGGGCGGGCTCGTTCTCATTGCAATCATCGTTCTGTTGACTGTCACCTCGTGGATCACTGCCGCCCAGCGCATAGCCGCCGTACACGCGGCGGTGCGCCGTGACGAGTCGGATCCGCCTTCCGTTCGTGCGCTGAGCGAGGCAAGCGCTGCCAAGCGTCGCAGCGCGTCATCCGCACAGCGCGTCATCGCCAAAGGAGAATAGTTCGTGCAGGGTTCCGCATCGGCCGGGAACCGGCCAGTCCCTCGACCGGCAACCGGTCGTCTCGGAGTGCTCACGCCGGGCCTCGGCGCCGTTGCCACCACGTTCATGGCGGGGACCGAGAGCGTGCGGCGCGGGCTGTCGCAACCGATCGGCTCGCTGACGCAGATGGCGACGATCCGGTTAGGCAAGCGCACCGAAAATCGCGCGCCGCTCATCAAGGAGTTCGTGCCGCTGGCCGCGCTCGACGATCTCGTGTTCGGCGCCTGGGATCCGATCCCGGACGACGCGCTCACGGCGGCGCGCAAGGCCGGGGTGCTCGAGGAGCATCACATCGCGCCGATCGCCGACTTCCTGAGCGCGATCACCCCGATGCCGGCGGTGTTCGAGAACCGGTACGTGACGCGCATCAACGGCACGAACGTGAAGAAGGGCAAGACGAAGCGCGATCTCGCGGAGCAGCTGCGGCAGGACGTGCGTGACTTCAAAGCGAAGCACAAGCTCGACCGGCTGGTGATGGTCTGGTGTGCGTCGACCGAGACGTACATCAAGGCCGGCTCGCAGCACGCGACGCTGGAGCAGTTCGAGAAGGCGATGGAGCGCAACGACGATGCGATTTCGCCAGCGATGTTGTACGCGTGGGCCTCGATCATGGAAGGCGTGCCGTTCGCGAACGGCGCGCCCAACCTGGCCGTCGATGCGCCGGCGTTGATGCAGCTGGCGAACGAGCGCGGCGTGCCGATCTCGGGCAAGGACTTCAAGACGGGCCAGACGTGGCTGAAGACGGTGATCGCGCCGGCGCTCAAGGCCCGCATGTTAGGCCTGTTAGGCTGGTACTCCACCAACATCCTCGGCAACCGCGATGGCGAAGTGCTCGACGATCCCGCGTCGTTCAAGACGAAGGAGGAGTCGAAGCTCAGCGTGCTGCACACCATCCTGCAGCCGGAGCAGTATCCCGAGTTGTACAAGGATTTCTCGCACGTGGTGCGGATCAACTACTATCCGCCGCGCGGCGACAACAAGGAAGGCTGGGACAACATCGACATCAAGGGGTGGTTAGGCTACCCCATGCAGATCAAGATCAACTTTCTGTGCCGCGATTCGATTCTCGCGGCGCCGATCGTGCTCGACCTCGCGCTGTTCATGGATTTTGCGCAGCGCGCGGGATTGAAGGGGATTCAGGAATGGCTGTCATTCTATTTCAAGAGTCCGATGGCCGCGCCGGGCCTGCAGCCCGAACACGATCTGTTCATTCAGCAGACGAAGCTCAAGAACACGCTGCGTCACCTGATGGGCGAAGAGCAGATCACGCATCTGGGCATGGAGTACTACGCGCCGTGAGGCATCTGGCGGCGGTGTTCGTGGGCGCGGTTGCCGCGACGGCCGTCGCCGCCTGCGGTCCAACGCAGCGACCCACGGACTACCGCGCATTCACGCAGCACTATGCGTTCGTGATCTCGAGCGATCCGATTCCGCCAATGGCGCGCGAAAAGGTGCGCTACAAGGTCGTCGTACGCGACAAGGAAACGAATCAACCGATTCAGGGCGGCGAGGGCATCTTGTACGCCGAGAACCGTGACGGCGTCAAGACGTGGGACAGCTTCACGGCCGGTCCTGAAGTGGGGACGTATTACGCCGATCGCTTGAACTTTCTGACGTCCGGAGACTGGGCAATGGGCTTGCGGTTCCGCCGCGACTCGACGCACGCGCTCGAGCAGGCGGACTGGATGCAGGAAGTCGACGCCGACACCTCGAAGATTCCCTGATCGCCATGCGCCATTTTCATCGGACGCACATTCCGCCGGCCGACGTGCTCGCCCTGGGCGATGAGTATTTCCCCCGGCTGGGCCTGACGCGGGGCTCGGTGCAGGAGCGCGCGCGGTCGTACACCGGTGCGTTAGGCACGATGACGCTCAAGGTCAAACCGGAAGGCGGCCACTACACCTTCATCGACGTCGAGACGGACCAGCCGGGCGAGAGCCGGCTCGACCGCAACGTCAAACGGTATTTCGTGAAAGTGCACCGCAACGCCGATCCGGCGCACCGGCTCGAGGCGGCGTACTGATGGCGTCGCGCACCTCGTCGCGCGGGCGGAGCGCGGTCCGCTCGCGCGCGACCCCTGCGGCCCCGGCGCCGTCGGCCTCGCTCGACCGGGCGCAGAAGCTGGAGCTCTACTACTATATGCGCCTCACGCGGTCGCTCGAGGAGCGGCTCGTGAACCTGTACCGGCAGACCAAGGTCATCGGCGGCCTGTTCCGCTCGTTAGGCCAGGAAGCCGACGCCGTGGGCAGCGCTTACGCGCTCGACCGCTCGAAGGGCGATTTCCTCTCGCCGCTCATCCGGAATCTCGGCTCGATGCTGGTGCAGGGCGCCCAGCCACTCGAGATCATCCGGCAGTACATGGCCAAGGGCGACTCGCCCACGCGCGGCCGCGAGCTCAACATCCACTTCGGCGATCTCGAGCGCGGGTTCATCGGCCAGATCTCGCACCTGGGCGACATGGTGCCGGTCATGGCCGGTGTCACGCTGAGCTTCAAGATGCGCGGACAGGATCGCGTGGGCCTCGTGTACATCGGCGACGGGGCGACGTCCACCGGCGCGTTCCACGAAGGCATCAATTTCGCGGCGGTGCAACGGTGTCCGTTAGTCGTGGTCGTCGAAAACAACGGCTACGCGTACTCGACGCCGACGTCCAGAC
>DAHUXU010000008.1 GCA_027307005.1 Gemmatimonadota bacterium | reverse complement strand
CCATGAAGTAGAAGTGGCGCGCGTCCGGGTTCTGCCACCAATCGCGCCACGCGTCAGGCGTGCCGTGGTTCTGAGCCCACTCGACCGCAGCCGAGAAGTAGCCGACGACCGCATCGATCCAGACGTAGATCCGCTTCTCCTCCGGCGGGTAACCCTCGACAGGCACCGGAATCCCCCAATCCAGGTCACGAGTCACCGCGCGAGGACGCAACTCCTCGACGTAGCGCAGAGAGAAGTTGCGCACGTTCGGGCGCCAGTGGTCCTGTCGCGAGATCCACTCCGTAAGGCGTTCCTTGAATGCGGGCAGATCAAGGAAGAGGTGCTTCGTGTCGCGGAACTCCGGGGGCAGCCCGTCGATTCGAGAACGCGGCTCGATTAGGTCGACCGGGTCGAGAAGGTTGCCGCAGTTGTCGCACTGGTCGCCACGAGCCTCGGGGAAGCCGCAGATCGGACACGTGCCTTCGATGTAACGATCGGGCAACGTCCGGCCCGTCGTGGCCGAGAACGCGCCTCGAGTGACCTCCTCGAGCAGGCAGCCTCGGTCATACAGCGTCCGAAAGACGTCCTGTACGACGCGGTAATGGTTGCGAGTCGTTGTCCGCGTGAACAGGTCGTACGAGAGCCCGAGCCTGCGCAAGTCGTCGCGCGTAACTGCGCTATAGCGGTCAGCGATCTCGCGTGGGGAGACTCCCTCCGCGTCCGCGGCGAGCATGATCGGCGTGCCGTGCTCGTCCGTTCCACTCACCATCAGGACGTCGTTGCCCTTCAGGCGGTGGTATCGCGCGAAAATGTCCGCCGGAACGCCGAACCCCGCGACGTGGCCGATGTGTCGCGGACCGTTCGCGTACGGCCACGCAACCGCGACCAGGATCTTCTGGGGCGTTTCCGACACCGGCGACAGCTCCTTCTGGGGCTTCGGGAAGGCTCCAGATCATACGAGCCGTCTCCTGCGCGACGGTCGCTGCAGCTTCGGGCGCTCAGGCCGCGTGGCGCACGTCACGGTCGAGCGTCCGCGGCGGCAGGTGGAGCACCCGCGCAACCGGGATCCGGCACGCGAGGTCGTGGCGCCGGCGCCGAGCGGCGACGAAAGCCGCGGCTACCGCGACCAAGGCGCCTGCGCCGTTGCAGACGATCCCGAGAAGCGCAGAGGAACCCCGGCGCGCCTCCGGCTCGAACTCTGCAACGTGCGCTCTCGGCGGCCGCAGCTCGTGGCCGGCGCCGAGGTCGGCCGCCTCGTGTGGAGCCACCGCCTCGCCCACCGGCCGCCGTGAGGCGATCATCGGCTCACTCACGCGATGATGCAATTGCCGTGGACGCTGCGGCGCCCGCCGCCCAATCGTCGCCGGATTCGACACCGGCGGCCGCCGCGACGAGCGTTGGGATTGAGCCTCCGCGCGGGACGCCTGCGCGCGCCCGCGTTCGTGCTGCCGCGCACGCGCTGAGCTCGCCTGGACGGCGGGCTCTTGCAAGGGCACGACCGGCGTGCTCGTTGTCGGCGAGGGCGCCGGTGCGCTAGCAGGCGGAGACGACGCAGAGGAGCTCCCACTT
>DAHUXU010000725.1 GCA_027307005.1 Gemmatimonadota bacterium | reverse complement strand
GTGCTGGCGATCGTGCACGGGGTCGTGCCGCCGACGATCAACGTCGAGCAGCGCGACCCCGCGTGCGACATCTCGCTTGCGTTAGGCGCTCCCGTGCGGCGGCCGGTCCGCGTGGCCCTCAACAATGCGTTCGGTTTCGGCGGCCACGATACCTGCGCCGTCTTTCGCGCGCTCGACGCCTGACGCAAACGCCGGCCGGCTCAGTTCTAAAGGCGGACACAACGCTGACAGAGCCGGAAAAAACCGGACTTAATCCGGGCCGCTGTCGTTGGGCGTGCGGCGCATCCCCATGCCGCCCTCCGGGCCGCCCCGGCCGCCCGGCCCCATCCGCTGCATCATCCCGCCGCCGAATCCGCGGCCGCCGCGCATGCGTGAGCGCCGGGCCATGGCGAGCCGCACCGCCATGTGCCGTTGGTCGGCGGTCAGTACCGAATCAGCCGCGCTCGTCGCCCGCCACCGGATGGTGCGCAGTGAATCGATCAGCGTCGCCAGGTTGTCGCGCTGCTGCTGCGTGAGCTGCGGACGCTGCTCCGGCGTCTGTCCCTGCGCCTGACCCTGCGCCTGACCCTGCGGGCGCGGAAACATCGCACGCATCTGGTCCAACACCGCGCGCGATTGTTTGCGCGTCGATTCGTGCAGGGCGATCAGCTGTGTCACCTGCGCGCCGCTCAACTGGAGCAGCGACTGCTCATCCAGCAGGCGGGCAGCCGGATCGGACCTCATCCCCATCATCATGAACCGGCCACGCATCCGCATGCGCGGCCCGAACGACTGACGCATCGCCGTGTGCCCCTGCCCTCCCTGTTGCGGAGCGCCCTGCGCAGCCGGAGCACCGGCATCGATCGACGCCGCAAACACGAGACAGAGCGTACCAAGTGCAGCACGATGAGTGCTTCGGAGAGCCGAGCGACCAAACGCGGGCGTGCCTGACACGGGAGTCCTCCAGTGGTGAGAGCGCGCGGGCGATCGAAACACCGGCCGTGAAGGTGGGTGCGGCGCCCTGGCAGCCGCGCAGCGGCAAAGGTCGCTACATGAAGTACTGCTATCGGGGCTCGGCCGTTTGGTCGTGCATTGCTACGGTGATCGCGCTGCCCCGCACCGGCCAGCGCAGGCGTTGGGCGAGGCCGCTCGAGTCGAACGTATGATGGATTGTCTCGCGATTTTCCGTGAAGTGTGCCCAATCCTCGAAGTGCACCGGAATGATCGTCGCCTGAGGACAGGCGCGTGCGAACTCCACGCCATCGGCCGCCGTCATGGTGATGGCCGCGGCGCCGCTCGCAGCCACGCGCGCCGCACCCATGAACAACACCGCGATGCGCACATTGAACCGGCGCACGACCTCGGCGACCCCTTCGTACCACACGGTGTCGCCGGATACGTACACCGCCGGATCGCTCTCGTCGGCGCTGAGCACGAATCCAGTGACGGGACCGCGATCGCCGCCTCGAGGACCGTGGCGCGCCGGCGTTCCGGTGACGCGCAGCACGCCGCCCTCGGGCGACGCGAGCTCGCGCGTCTGCCAGGGCTCGAGCCCCACCGCGGCGCCGCCGAGGCGGCCCGCGCCTAACGGAGTGGTGAACACGGTTCGCGATCCGAGAAACGTGCGCCCCGCACGGTCGAGATTGTCGAAATGGTGATCGTGGCTCAGCAGCACCGCATCGATGGGCCCGATGGACGCGGCGTCGAGCGCCGGACCGCGAAGCTTGGTCAGTGTGCTCGTCGCACTCTCGTAGACGGTGTTGCCGGCATCGAACGTCGGGTCGGTGAGCAAGCGGACGCCGTCGACGTCGAGGCGCACCGTCGGGCCACCGATGTAGGTTACGGCAATGTGGTCCATGGCTGATGGCACAGGTCGCGATGCTCCGCATGCGTGTACGAATGGAACGTGTGCGCGCGAACTGTCGTTCCGATGCTGTCCGGTGCGGGCGCGATGATCGTTCGCGAAGCAGGCTCGACGCTGATCTTGATCACGCAGCCGGACCATGCGGCGCTCGCCCGTCGCATCATGGAACGCTGGACGGATGAGGATCTCGTTCGATCGCCCCGTCGTCGGGATATCCTGCACGCGGTCGAGCACCACGACGACGGGTGGATCGACGTGGACCGTGCGCCAATCGTGGATGACGCGACCGGTGCGCTGCTCAACTTCATCACGGCGCCGATTGCGGTGCGGCAAGGCATCTGGCCGCGCGGCGTTGGGCTGCTCGCATCGAGACCGTATGCCGCGGCGCTCGTGGCGCAGCACGCGCTCCATGTCTATCGGCGCTATCGCGAGGAGCCCGCGTGGTCGGCGTTCTTCGCGGAGATGGAATCGCTGCGCGCGCACCACCTGCGGGGCGCCGAGCCGGCCACGCTGGACGTGCTGCTCTCGGATTATCGCTGGCTGCGAGCGGGAGACATTCTCTCGCTCGCCTTTTGTAACGGCTGGAGCGAGGTGCAGCACGACGAGCGCGGCGGCTCGGCCCACCTGTTGGGCGACCGGTTGGTGCTGACGCCGGACCCGTTCGGCGGCGCCGCCGTTCCGCTCGCCGTCCCCGGCCGCGAGCTGCCTAACGCACCATTCGCGTCACCCGCGGCCGCCGAGCACGCATATGCAGGAGCGCCGGCGACGACTCTCACGGGAGTCGCCGCCGGCGCCTAACGTCACGATGCGGGCGTCCAGCGCTTACGATTGCGCGACCGAGTACACGCCGCAGCCCGTCCACGTGATGTGCACCGAACCGGCGCTGCCGAAGGTGAGTGTGAGCTCGCCGGCCGTCACACTCGTCGCGCAGTTCGGGTCGACCGTCAGCGGCGTCGCCGTCGCGAGCGTGAACGCGTAGGTCGTGCCGTTGAACGTGAACGACTCGGTGCCGTTGGCCGAGAACGTACCGCCGGGCAGCGGCTGACCCTCGACGAGCAGCGCATCCGCCGGGAAGGTGTACGTCGCCGTGAGATTCGCGGCCACGCTGTCCTTCACCTGTTGTGGCTTCGTTTCGTTGACCGAGATGTAGTAGTTGCCGTCCTCGGTGATCGAACCGATCGTCTCGGCGATGTCGAGCGTGCCGCCGAGGCCTAACGTGATGTCCACCTGCTCGGTGCCGCTCGTCACCGCATCGTGCAGCAGGAAGTTGTCGATGCCGGCGTGGTAGTCGAGCGAGGGCGTGGTCGGGTCCGGATCCTTGATCACGAACGTCCCGCTCAGCGACAGCGTGCCGTTCGAGTTGTCCGTGCAGTTGGCGGTGGTGTACGTCTCGCTCACGCTGTCCGGAATCCCGTCCCCGTCGGTGTCGACAATCGGTGTCGGCGCAAATTCAGGACAGTTCGTGAACGCCAGCGCATGCAGCCGCGAGCGCGCCTTCGTCGACAAGGTGGCCATCGCGGGCGCCCGGTCGAACAATCCGAGGAACGTCGATGCGCCCGTCGACGTCATTGCCTGGATCTGCGCCGCGATCGACGTCGCGAGCGTGGTGGCCAACTCTTGCTGAACGGCTGCCGGCGGCACACCGGTTTTCGGACCTGTCGTATTGCTACTTCCCCCGCACGCACCGAGCGCAAACACTGCAACCCCGGCAATCGTCGCACGGGCCACCACGATGGTACGCGAACGCATGATTTGACACTCCGACACGAAAAATGGGAAGACAGCGCGGTGTGCGGCAGCGACATCGCTGCCAACTACGAGAGACGTGGCGCCGACGAACATCTTCTCATCGCCCGGCAGAGCCCGCCACGCGAGGCCATGCCTAACTCAAATTGCCGGCGCGCTGAACACGTCGGCAAACACAAATCCATCTCGCTCGACAATCACTCCCGACCGGACGTCGATGCCGCGCGTGAACACGGGCGCGTCGTAGACGAACGTGTGGAATTCGCCCTTCTCGCCGCACGGATCGGCCGTCGCAGGCAGCTCGGCCAGGAGCGCCGCATCGAACTCGCGACCGGCGAACGATCGGTCGATCTGCGATGGGTCCACACAACTAATGCGCGCTTTCACGCCGGCGGCAATCATCTCCCGCGCAAGTTCGGCCGTCGGCGTGTTCCAGAGTGGAAAGAGCGGTTCCAGGCCCGTGCCCGCAAGCTGCGTCTCCCGGTAGGCACGGACGTCCGCGAGAAAGAGATCGCCGAATGCGACCGCGGCGATGTCGCTCGCCAGCGCCCGCTCGCACACGGCCCGCATGCGCGACTCGTAGTCGTCGTTGGAACAGGGCCACGGCAGGTCCACTTCCCAGAGCGGCAGGGCGGCTTGCTCCGCTTGCGCTCGCACCAGACCGCGCCGGACGGCGTGCATCGCCACACGATCGGCGTCGGCATTGAAGGTGGTGAGCAGCGCGACAACTTCGACGTCGGCACGCTGGCGAAGCACGTGCAGTGTCCAGGCGCTGTCCTTTCCGCTGCTCCAGGAGAGCAGGACTTTCTTCACGATGCGTCGCGATCGAGCCAGCGCCACCAGCTGCCGTGCGACGATTCGCCGATGCACACCCCGTGGAGCATCTCGGCTACCATCTCGGCCGTGCGCGATACGGTCATACCCGATCGATTGAAGAAGCGGTTGCCGTCGGCGATGACGACCGATCCATCGCGCACGGCGCGCAGGTCGCGCCACCCCGGATAGTTCTCGAGCACGTGACGCTCGGCGAGCGCGCGCTCGAGCGGAAACCCGCACGGCGCGACGATCACGACATCGGGATCCGCATCGCGCACGCACTCGAACGTCGTGGCCGACGAATAGTCGCCCGGATGCGCGAGGAGGGGCGTCCCGCCGGCCGCCAACACGACTTCGGGCATCCAGTTGCCCATGACGAACAGCGGGTCCGTCCACTCCAACAGCGCGACGTTAGGCCGAGGGCGGTGGGCGGTCGCGGCGCGCACGGCGTCGAGGCGCGCACGCTCAGCGGCAACCACCGCGCGTCCGCGCTCGGCGAGACCCAACCGCTCGGCGACGGCGAGGATGCTGCCGGAGATGTCGTCCAGCGAGAACGCGGACAGTGCCACCATCTGCCGCGGATCCAGGCACGCGGCGTCGCGCTGCACATCGTTAGGCGTGACCGCGCACACCTCGCAGTGCGTCTGGGCGATCACGACGTCGGGCTGAAGCGCGGTGATCAGATCGGTGTGGATGACGTACAGCGGCTCGCCGGCGTGCATGCGGCGCCTCACTTCGGCATCGATCTCGCGGCTCGAGCCCGAGACATCGAAGGCGGGCGAGCTGCACGATGGCAGCGATCGCACCCAGTCCGGGTTGTCGCACTCGTGCGAGCGACCAACCAGCATGTCGCCGGCGCCGAGTGCGCAGACGATCTCCGTTCCGCTGGCGAGGAGCGAGACAACGCGCATGTCAGCGCCGCGCCGCGTCGCGTGAACGAACGAGTGAATCGAGCATCGAACCGGCGAGAATCATGGTCTGCGCGAAGTGTTTGTGTTCAACGGACCCGTTCGCTCAAACTATCGCGGCACCTCCTGCTACGGCAGGGAGATCGCCATGATCGAAAACTCCGCCATTCCGCGCATAGCGATACACACTGAAGTGTCTGACAGGTCCCGACACTCCCGCACGGAGGTTCGCCATGCGCCGTCTCGTCATTCTCGGCAGTTTCTTCAGCGCCGCGCTCGTCGCAGGCTCGCTCACGGCGTGCGGGTCGAGCTCGGTGGATGGGAAGTACTACAGCGCGAGCGGCGAGTTCGCGATGGAGCTCTCACACGGCAAAGTGCTTTCGATGGAAGGACAACCGGCGAGTCATCTGACGTACGAGGTACATTCGGACAGTGTAATCCTGCACGACGCCGAGCACGGTCTCGCCGACCACATGGCGTTTCACATCGAAAAGGACGGCTCGCTGAGT
>DAHUXU010000721.1 GCA_027307005.1 Gemmatimonadota bacterium | reverse complement strand
CTCGCACACGCGTCGGCGACGGTGGTCGGCACCTACACCTACGTCAACCCGGTCGTCGCGGTCCTGCTCGGATGGCTGCTGCTGCACGAGCAGATCGATGCGCGCGTGATTGCAGGGATGTGCGTCGTGCTGCTGGCGGTGATCGGAACGCAGGTGTCGTGGCGGCCGGCGCGTCTGCGCGCGCCCGCGGCCGACGACTGACTGCCCGGGCGGGCGCGCTCCAGGGTGGCCATGACAATCCACATCACCGGGTCCACCGTCTCCGGTCGTGTCCGGCCGTGTCCGGTTCTGTCCGCCCTTCTCATTCGTACCGCAGCGCCTGCACCGGGTCGATGCGCGACGCGCGGAGTGCCGGGATGTACCCCGAGGCGAGCGCGACAGCGGTGAGCACCCCCGCGGACAAGGCCATCACCACCGGATCGTGTCCCTTGAGCTCGAACAGCAGCGATTGCGCCGCTCGGCCTAACGCGATGGCGCCGGCGATGCCGATCACACCGCCGATCAGCGTCATGACCGCCACCTGACGCAGCACCATGAGCTGCACCTTGCCGCCGTCCGCGCCCAGCGCCATGCGCACGCCGATCTCGCGCGTCCGTTGGGCAACCGAGTACGCCAGCACGCCGTACAAGCCGACAGCCGCCAGCAGGGTGGCCAAGAGGGCAAACGCCGCCGACAACGTGCTGATCAGCCGGTCGAGGAACACGTTCTCCTTCACCTGCTGCGCCATCGTCTTGAGCTGCTCGACCGGCAGATTCGGATCCAGCGACTTCACCACCCGCGGAATCTCGGCGAGCAATTGCTGTGTGCTGCGCGACGTGCGCACATAGAAATACGAGTATCCCAAACTCGAATCCTGCAGCGTCGGCTCGAAGAACACCGGCGGAATCTCCTGCTTCACTTGACTGTACTTCGCGTCGCGGATGAGTCCGACGATCTGCATGTTGAGCGTGTCCCCGCCATCGGACATCCGCTTGCCAACGGCGTCGGCGCCTAACCCGAACTTCCTCGCGAACGCCTGGTTCACGATCGCCACCTTCGGCGTTCCCAGTTCATCGGACTCGGTGAATTCCCGGCCGCTCAAGAGCTGGATGCCGACGGTCTTGAAATAACCGGGACCGACTTCGTTGTACCGCGAATTCGCATCCGTGTCCGGTCCTTTCTTGAATCCTTCGACCGACACGTCCATCCCCCAGTTGTTGCCGGCCAGAAGCGGAACCATGGCCTGGGTCACGTTCGTCACGCCGGGCAGCGCCGCCAGCTGCTCGTTCAGCCGCGCGAACAGCTGCCGCGAATGCGCATGGTCGTAGCCGTTCAGCTCCGGCTCGATCGAGAACGTCGCCATGCTGTCGACCCGAATGCCGAGATCGACCTGGCTCACGTTGCGCAAGCTCTTCACGAACAGACCCGCGGAGATGAGCAGCGCCATCGACAGCGCGATCTGCGCCGTGACCAACGACGTCCGGAAGCGAGCCGCCGAGCGCGCGCCGGAGTGCTTCCCCGTCCCGGCGCGGATGGTCGAGGCCAGATCGGGACGCGTGCTGTGCAGCGCCGGAAACAGACCGAACAACACGCCGGTGGCGAGCGACAGGACCGCGGTAAACAGGATCGCCGAGCCGTGCAGCCCGAATTGCAGCGTGCCGGCCGTATCGTTAGGCAAGAGACTCGCGATCAGGTGCAGCGTCCAGTACGCGATGAGCAGGCTCACCGCGCCGCCGATCAGCGCGAGCAGGCACGACTCCATGAGCAGCTGGCGCAGGAGCTGCCAGCGCGTCGCGCCTAACGACAGACGCACCGCCATCTCGAGCGAGCGGCCCGCACCCCGCGCGAGCAGCAGGTTCGCAATGTTGGCGCACGCAATGAGGAGCACGATACCCGTCGTCGCCAGGAGCAGCGTCAGCGGCGTCTTCGTTTCCTTGTGCATCGAGCTCTGGCCGCGCCGGCCATCGGTGATCGTCAATACCTTTGCCTTGAACCGCTGCATCGTCGCATCGCTCATGTCCTTCTGCAGCGGCGCTTCGATGTCGGTGATGATCGGGTGGAACACGGCGTTGGCCATCACTTGCGCCCGCTCGATCGACACGCCGGGCGCCAGCCGCGCGAACACGTACACCCAGTACGCCCGCCGGTTGGTCATCGCATCGGTCCAGCCCTGCAGCATCTGCATGCGCATCGTGATCGGCACGTACACCTTGGGTTCGACCCCGAGCGTCGTGCCCGTGAACCCATCCGGCGCCACACCGATGATCGTCATCGAGTGCCCGTTGACCACGATCTGTTGGCCGACCACGTGCGGATCGGA
>DAHUXU010000718.1 GCA_027307005.1 Gemmatimonadota bacterium | reverse complement strand
TCGCCGAAGAGAATTCGCAGTTCGCGCATATCGCGCGGCGGCTGGAGATCTCGCCGTCGCAACTCGCGCTTGCCTGGATTCTGAAACGCTCCAACGTGATGCTGCCGATTCCCGGCACGTCGAAGGTGAAGCATCTCGAGGACAACATGGCCGCAGCCGAGCTCACCCTGTCGGAATCCGACATGAAGGCGCTGGCGCAGGCCGCGGCCTGACCGACAGCCCGAACTTGCGTCCCGGGGTGCGGGGGGAGAGAGTTCGGTCTCGGCGACGACTCTCACAGGATGACGCGTGCATGTCCCTCACGGTCCGGATTGGCGGCGCGTGGCGCCTAACGATTGGCGCCGCGCTGCTCGCGGCCGCACTGTTCGCGCCCGGCGCCGCCGGGCAAACAGCGTCATCCTCATCGCTCTACATGCCGCGATCGATCACCGCCACGTATGCCAACGGCACGCGGACGATGGATGGCCGGCCGGGTCCCAAGTACTGGGAGAATCACGGCAGCTACACGATGAGCCTGACGGCGATGCCGCCCGATCGCACCATCCGCGGCACCGAGCAGATCGCATATCAGAACAACAGTCCCGACACGCTGCGCGCGCTGATCATTCGACTGTTCCTCAACATTCACAAACCGGGCGCGCCGCGCGACGGTGGAACAACGCCGGATTATCTCACGAGCGGCGTCCACATCGACACGTTCGCCGTGAACGGCGCCGCGACGGCGTGGCGCGACAGTCCGCAGTTCCTCACGTGGCAGCCCGTCCGGTTAGCCGCGCCGCTGGCGCCGCACGACTCGGTGCATCTGCGCTTCGACTGGCACTACGAGATTTCCAAGCGCGCGGGCCGCGAAGGCATGCTCGATTCCACGACGTACTATCTCGCGTACTTCTATCCTCGCGTCTCCGTCTACGATGACTACAACGGCTGGGACACGATGGATTTCACTGACCTGCAGGAGTTCTACAACGACTTCAACGATTACGACGTGACGCTGAACGTGCCGGCGAACTACATCGTGTGGGGCACCGGCACGTTGGTCGACCCGGCGAGCGACCTGCAGTCGGATGCCTTACAGAAATTCCAGGCGTCGTTCACGTCGGACTCGACGATCCACGTTGCATCGGGCGCCGACGTCGCGGCTGGAAGAATCACCGTGCAGCAACCGGTGAACCATTGGCATTTCACCGCGCGCAACGTGCCGGACGTGGCGTTCGCGGTGAGCAACCACTACGACTGGGATGCGGCGAGCGTGGTCGTCGATGATGCGGCGCATCGTCGGGCGAGCGTGCAGGCAGCGTACAACGACACGGCTGCCGACTATCACCACATGGTGCGCTTCGCGCACCACGCACTCGACTGGTTGTCGCACCACTGGCCGGGTGTGCCGTATCCGTACGAGAAGAGCACGGTGGTGCAGGGCTCGGCGGACATGGAGTATCCGATGATGGTGAATGATGGTTCGACACCCGACACCATCTTCTCGCGCTTCGTGGTGGAACACGAGATCGCGCACACGTACTTCCCGTTTTTCATGGGTATCAACGAGACCCGGTACGCGTTCATGGACGAAGGGTGGGCGACGACCTTCGAGTATCTGATCGGCACATCGGATTTGGGCGCGGCGCGGGCCACGAACTTCTTCAAGCGGTTCCGCGTGGAGGGATGGATCAGCGATCCCTCGCCGCTCGAGGACTTGCCCATCGTGACGCCGGCCGACGTGCTCAAGGATGCGGCGTACGGCAACAACGCGTACGGCAAAGCGGCGCTCGGCTACCTGGCACTGAAGCAATTGTTAGGCGACGACACGTTCAAGCGATGCCTGCATGCGTTCATGGACCGCTGGCACGGCAAGCATCCGACGCCGTGGGATTTCTTCTACACGTTCAACGATGTGTCGGGCCGCAATCTGGATTGGTTCTGGAACAGCTGGTTCTTCAGCCATGCGTTCATCGATCTGAGCATCACGGGCGCCCGGCGCCGTTCGAACGGCTGGACGGTGACGCTCGAGAACGTCGGCGGCATGCCGGCGCCCGTGGACCTGGTGGTGCGCTACACCGATGCGACCGTCGACAGTGTGCACGAGACGCCCGCCATCTGGCGAACGAATCTGCACCGCGCGACGGTCACCGTTCCGGCGAAGAAAGCGGTGACGTCGATCGCGCTCGACCACGGCATTTGGATGGACGCGGACAGCACCAACGATCGCTGGACGGTCAAGCGTTAGGCGGCGCTCATTTCAACCGCGGCTTCGTGCGGCGCGGCGCCTTGGTGCATTCCGGCCACGTGGTTGGCAGGCGGCGGAACCGGAAGGCGGCGTTGCGGCCGGCGGTGGGTGGCGGCAGCTCGGCTTCGAGCCGCTTCGCGGCGGCCACCAGGTCGACGCGATCGCGCTTGATCATCGTCGGATCCTCGGACGCCAGATACGCCAGCATCGCGGTCAGCGTCGCGTTGGACTTGAGGTCATCGTAGACGATCTTGTCCGGCGTGTCGCGGTTCGTGTGCCACGTGTAGTTGCCGTAGTCCCACGGCAGTGCGCCTAACCCGAACGCCGGTAGTCCGTAGCAGGAGAACGAGTAGTCGTCGCTGCCGCCGCCCGCGGGGAAGCCCGCCCCGCCGAATTGGATCTGGTTGCGCAGCTCGAGAGGAATCTGGTCGAGCCAGCGCGCGATGTGCGCAGCGGCATCCGGCAGTCCCGCGCCGCTCAACCGTACGATGCGTCCCGTGCCGTTGTCCTGATTGAACAACGCCTGCAATCCCTTGAGCACTTCGGGATGATCTTCGGTGAACGCTTTCGAGCCGACCTCGCCTTCTTCTTCGCCGCTCCAGTCGCCGACGAGGATCGTGCGCTTGGGATGCGGATACACGATGTGCAGGATGCGCATCGCTTCCATCATCGTGAGCGTGCCGGTGCCGTTGTCGGTGGCGCCTGACGAGCCGTCCCACGAATCGAAGTGCGCGGACAGCACCACGTACTGGTCCGGCAGCTCGGTGCCCTTCATCTCGGCGACGGTGTTGTAGACCGGCCGTTCGCCTAACAACTGGGCGTCGAGATTGAGGCGCACCAGCGGGTGCTGGTTGTTCTCGGTGAGGCGGAACACGAGGCCGTAGTCCTCGCAGCTCAGCGCGATGGCCGGCGCTTTGGTGTCGTACGTCTCGAACACTTCGATCGTGCCCCAGGCGTCCTTGGGCCGCGACGTGATGATGCCTGCCGCGCCCGCGGCCTCGAGCCGTAGCCCGAGCTCGCCCGTCCCGAGCGCCAGGCTCATGCCGGTGCCGCGCACGTTCCGGCCGCCCCACTCGCGGCGCAGCGAGTCGCGCAGGCTGTCCATCCGCGCCGCCGATGCCGGGAGCGCGTTGGTCTGCCAATCCTCCGTTGGGCGACAGGAGAGATGGGGCGCCGACACGAGGATGAACTTGCCCTTGACGTTAGGCAGCCACCGCGCGAACGCCGAGCTGTCGGC
>DAHUXU010000697.1 GCA_027307005.1 Gemmatimonadota bacterium | reverse complement strand
GTTAGGCGACTACTCGGCGAAGAGATCGCGGGCGTACTGCGCGGCGTCGAACGGCACCAGATCGTCCGCCTTCTCGCCGACGCCGACGAACTTGATCGGCACGTCCAACGCTTCGTGCACCGCCACCACGATGCCGCCGCGCGCCGTGCCGTCGAGCTTCGTGATCACCACGCCGCTGAGCGGCAAGGACGCCGAGAACGAGCGGGCCTGGGCGACGGCATTCTGGCCGATGGTGCCGTCGAGCACGAGCAGCGTCTCGTGCGGCGCGCCGGGCAGACGCTTCGCGATCACGCGCGCCACTTTCTGCAGCTCGGTCATGAGATCGTCCTGCGTGTGCAGGCGGCCCGCGGTGTCCACGATCACCACGTCGGCGCGGCGCGCCACCGCGGCGTCGATCGCGTTGTACGCGACCGCCGCCGGGTCGCTGCCCGGCGCGCTGCCGATGAATTGCGCGCCGACGCGCTCGGCCCACACGCGCAGCTGGTCGATCGCGCCCGCGCGATAGGTGTCGCCGGCGGCCACGACCACCTGCTTCCCCTGGCGGCGCAGCCGCGCCGCGAGCTTGGCGATGAACGTCGTCTTGCCGGCGCCGTTCACCCCCACGACGAGAATCACGGACGGCGATGCGCCTAACGTCAACGCCGGATCGCTGCGCCCGGCGCGCAGCGCGTTCTCGACGCCCGTACGCAGCGCGTCCACGAACTCGTCCTGCGTCCGCACGTAGCCGAGCTTCGCCGCGGACTCCACGTCGGCGACGAGGCGCACGCTCACGGGAACGCCGAAGTCTGCGTCGAGGAGCAGCTCTTCCAGCTGCTCCAGCGAGCCGGCATTGACGCCGCCGCGGACCATCACGCCGACGTCGAACAGCGCGATGTCCTTGAGGCGCTGCCAGAACGAGCGTCGCGGTGCGTCGTCGGCGCGGCGAAGAATGCGCATGGCTACCAATCGAAATCCGGTTGCAGTTAGGCGAAGCCGCTAGCGCAATCCGCGCCGGCGGCGGAGCAGCCACTCGATGCACAGCGCGGCGATGAGCGCGATGTAGCTCCACCACATGTCGCGCAGCCGCGGCTGATCGCCGAACGACGTCGCCCCGCCCACAGGTCCGCCGCGGACCGCGCCCGCGCGCGGCAGCAGCTCGCGCGACGGATTCACCACCAGCACTGCGGCGCCGCCGATCACGCGCACGTCGTACACGCCGGGCGGCATCGGGTCCGTCTGCGCAACCGTGGCGCCCGCGCCGAACCGCAGCGTGAGCGAATCATTGCGCGCCGTACCACGACGTCGCAGCACGACGCGCACAACGCTGTCTTTCGATGCAGCAGTCCCGCGCCGCCAACGCAGCGCATCACCGGCACGCACCACTCCGTCGGCAGGCATCGCCGCCCGAGGATCGGGACGCTCTGCACTCAACCAATCAAATATACTCCCCCACAACGCGACGAACGCGTCGGCGCTGGCGCCGCCGCGGAACTGCCACCGCCAGAACCCGGACGCGCTCACGACGACCACGCGGCGACCCTGCGCCGTGCCGCCCGCAATCGCCGGGCGTCGATCGTACTGCCTGGCGCGCGCCACCGTGAGCGCTTCCCACTCGCCCGTGGGCGCGCGCGGCGACACCGTGATCGGCGGCAGGCTGTCCCACACGATGCCTGCCAGCGCGCCGGCGATCGGCGACGGCGGCGCATCGATCGCATACCACTCGCCGGTCGTGTCCGCGGACGGAACGATGAGCGCCAGCGAACCCGTCATCGCCGTGCGCGGCGCGCCGAAATAGCTCGTGTCGCCGTGCAGGATGGCGAGCGGCGCGTCGTGCATCGCGCCCTTCACCGTGCGCTCGTCCACCGGTGCGAGCGATCCATCCTGACGCCACTGTCCGGGCGCGACGCGATAGTACGCTCGTGTGGGCAGTTCGACGGCGCCGCGCAGCACGGGCAGCACGAACCGCGCATCGAAGTCGGGCGACGTCGACGCGAGCACGGCGCCCGCGGCGCGCGCCACGTCCACGGCCATGCCTAACGTATCGTTGCGCGCTTCGCGATCTCCCGGCACGGTGACGACGGCGTCGAGCACCGATGGCCCAACGGGCCCGACGATCGGCGCCCGCACCGTGATCGTCCGCTCGGCGCGGGCGGGCATCGAGTCGAGCGCCACCGACGTCAGCACGCGGCCGCCGAGGAGGATGCGGATGCTGCCCAGCGGCGTGGCGAGCGAATCGGCGCGGACGCCCACGTGCAGCTCCACCGTGTCGCCGCTGACCGCGGCGCGCGGCGCATCGAGCGACACGACCGCGACGTCGCGCACGGGCGGGTGTGCGAGCACCACGATGCGCGAACCGGCGGGAAAGCCGGGCAGCGCCGCCGGGTCGTCGATCTCCCCATCGGTGATGAGGTCGAGCGGGCGTCCCGCGCCTAAAGCACGCACGGCCAGCGCGCGGGCGCGGGTCGACACGTCGGCCGGCTCCGGCGTGCGCGGGGCGCGGAGCACGCTGTCGCCGAAGAGCAGCACCGAATCGGGCGTCAGCGACTGCGCCCGGCGCCGCGCGCCGTTCCACAGCGCGGTATCGCCGTCGCGGGTCCAGCTCTCCGAGGCATCGAGCGCGACGAGCGGCGGCAGCGGATGGCGCGGGCCCGCCGGCGCGTCGAGCAGCAACGCTACGCCTAACGCAATCGCGATCGCCCGCAGCGCCGCGGGCACCCACCGCCTCGGGTACAGCCAGGCGGCGATCCCCGCCCCGATGGCGACGGCGATGATCCAGGAGAGCACGAGTGCGCGGGACGCGTGACGTGACGGTGAAGGAAACCCGTGAAGGTCCCTTCCCTACCCCACGGCGCCCGAGAGTTTCGCCAGCAGCGAATCGCGCGTCGCGTCGAACTCGGTCTGCTCGGCGGCCGCGACAGGAAGGCCGGTATCACGCTTGAGCGCCGTGCGCGGGTCGCGCTGGCGCCCGTCCACCAGGATCTCGAAGTGGAGGTGCGGACCCGTCGCCAGACCCGTCATGCCAACATAGCCGATCGTCTGTCCGATCGTGACCACGCGACCGGGGTGAATGCCGCGCGCGAATCCGCGCAGATGGCCGTAGCGGCTCACGATGCCGTTGCGATGCCGGATGTCGATCATGTTGCCGTAGCCGCCGCGTCTGCCGGCAAAAATGACGACGCCGTCGCTGATGGCGCGCACCGGCGTGCCCTCGTTGGCCGCGTAGTCGGTTCCTGTGTGGTTGCGCCAGATGCCGAGGATCGGATGCAAGCGGCGCCCGAAGGTGCTCGAGATGCGTCGAAACTCGAGCGGCGCACGCAGAAACGCGGCGCGCATGGAACGGCCCGTCTGGTCGAAGTACTCGGCGCGCCCGGGCGATTCGGCGAATCGCACTGCGTCCGTCTCGCTGCCCGAGAGCTCGAAACGGGCAGCGAGAATGTTGCCGACGCGCACGACGCCGCCGGGCCCTTGGGAGCGCTCGAAGAGCACGCGGAACGCGTCGCCCGGCTGGAGCTCGCGGCTCATGTCCACGCGATACTCGTAGATGTCGGCGAGCGACCACGCGAGCTCGGAGCGCGCGCCCTTGGGCAGGACGCCGGCCGCGGAATCGTCGAGCGCGGCGTACAGGTTGGACGTGATGACGCCGTGGACGGCGATCGTATCGGTGTGCCACGGCAGCCGCTCGTCGGTGCCGGTCCAGGTGCTGTCGCCTAACCGTGTGACGTGGACGAGGTGGTCGACGGCCAGCTGGAACACGACCTCGGACGGCGTGGAATCGCCGCGCGGGGTGCGCACGACCACGGGCATACCCGCCGGCGTGCGGCGCGGGTCGAGCGCGCTGGCCGCGGTGAGAATCTTGGAGGCATCGGCGGTCCGGATCCCCGCGCGCTCGAGCAGGCCGGAGAGCGTTTCGCCCGCGTGCAGGGTGTCGTCGCGAACGGTGATGCCCGAATCGCTTGCGTTAGGCAGCGGCCGGGCCGCGGACGCCCCGGCGTCGGGGCCAACGGGCGCCGCGGCCGATGCGCGACGCGACCGGTGTGGCCACACGATGCACACCACGACCACACCCAGCGCCACGATCACCGCCGTCGTCCAGGCGCGCGGCGACGAACGCTTCAATCCCTCTGCCTCCGGATGAACGTCGGAATCTCCATGTCACTGAGATCCTGCGACGTTTTGTCCGACGGCGCGCCGGGTTGCGAGGCCCGGCGCTCGGCCGGCGGCGCCGCACGCGGCGGCACGACGGGCTGCTGGCGCTGACGCTGCGCCGGGAACGGCAGCACCGGCGTGGTCGGCATCATGGCAGCGCGCGACGACGGGTCCGTCACCGTGCCCGTCTGCATCGCGCGATCGAATCCGGTCGCGATGACGGTGACGCGAATCTCGCCCTGCATCGCCGGCTCGTTCACGGCGCCGAAAATGATCTCGGCGTCGTCGCCCACCGAGTCGTGCACGATCTCGTTGATCTGGTGGACTTCGCCTAACGTGAGGTCGTTGCCGCCGGTGATGTTGATCAGCACGCCCGTCGCGCCGCCCACGGAGATGTTGTCGAGCAGCGGCGACGAAATCGCCTGCTGCGCGGCCTCGATCGCCCGGTTGTCGCCGCGGCCGATGCCGGTGCCCATGAGCGCAGAGCCGCCGCTCTGCATCACGGTCCGGACGTCGGCGAAGTCGACGTTCACCAATCCGGTGACGCTGATGAGGCTCGAGATCCCCTGCGTGGCGTGCAGCAGCACTTCGTCGGCCTTCTTGAGCGCGTCGCCGAACGGAATGTTCTTGGCCACCACCGCCAGCAGGCGCTCGTTAGGCACGACGATCATCGTGTCCACGTGCTTGCGCATCTCGGTGATGCCCGCGTCCGCCTGCCGCATGCGCTTCCGCCCCACGAACAGGAACGGCTTGGTGACGATGCCCACCGTGAGCGCCCCAGCCTCGCGCGCCATCTCGCACACGATCGGCGCCGCCCCGGTCCCCGTCCCGCCGCCCATGCCGCACGTCACGAACACGAGATCGGCGTTGGTCATCGCCCGCGCGACCTCGTCCCGGTTTTCCTCGATGGCCTGCCGTCCAATCTCAGGCCGTGCCCCTGCCCCGAGCCCCCGCGTCAGCTTCTTCCCGATCTGAATCTTGACGTCGGACTTCGAGTTCAGCAGCGCCTGCGCGTCCGTGTTGACGGAAATGAACTCGACCCCTTCGAGATGTTCCTCGATCATTCGATTGACAGCGTTGCCGCCGCCGCCTCCGACGCCGACGACCTTCATCCGGGCGTTCTGCGAGGTGCTCTCCTCGAACTCGAAGATCATTGCGGGGGGAACTCCTAATGAGTGGCGAGAGAGGGGACCTAAGTTCGGACGGAATATAATACTTTCGCTTCCGAAACGCGCCAGCGACCTGAGGGCCGGGGTCTCATCCCGGTGGCGCAGAGCGTGGCCCGCTTGGAGAGCTTCCTCGCTCTAGGGAACACGGATTGGACGGATTGAACGGACTATACAGATCGCTCGCCCGCGACGAGCGGAGACTCGCACCTCAAAAAAAGTCCTGCAACCAGGTCTTCACTCTCTGCGCCAGCCGGTCCATTCCAGGCGCGGACACGCCGCGTCTGCGCCCCGACGCCGCCCCCGGAACTCCGAGTGCCAGTCGCTGCCCGCCATACAACGCGAGTCCAACCACCGTCGCGAACCGCGGCGACTCGACCGCGTCGCTCAAACCTCCGACGCTTGCCGCGGGTGAGCCCACGCGAACGCCCGTGCCGAACACGTCAGCCGCGAGCTCCGCTGCGCCAGGAATCGCAGACGCTCCGCCGGTGAGCACCACACCGGCACTCAAGCGTCCCGCGAAAC
>DAHUXU010000676.1 GCA_027307005.1 Gemmatimonadota bacterium | reverse complement strand
TGGAAGCCTGCCGCCGCGATGCGGAGGTCGACCGCACCATTCTCGATGAGCGAGATCGGCGCGCCGCCCGCGGCGAACGACAGCTGCAGCGGCAACGTCCCGTGCACGCGGAGCGGGTGGCCATCCACCGGCGTCATCGCGCCATCGAGGGCAAGTTTTTTCGCCGTCCAGTCGATCACGGCGTGGACGGTGCCCGAGTCGGCGTGCGCTTTGGGCAGCACGACGGTCGCGTCGGCGTGCAGGCGCGGCGCGGCGGCGGTCCCATCGAGCGACGCCTGTCCGACGAGTGTGGCGCCGGTGAGGGCATGATAGCCTAACGCACGAGCCAGCGGCGCCAGCGATACCGAATCGGCGCGCACCGTCAGGCGCTCGGCGCCCGTCCGACCAACGGAGCCGTCGATCGCGATCCGGCGGCCGGTGTTGGACGTGAGCTCGAAGTCCTTGATCGCGTAGCGTGCGCCGTACGAAACGGGCACGGGGTGCGTGAGGCGCCAGTGATACTTGGTGTGACTGCGGTCGAGGGAATCGAGCCGCAGCGCGCTGCGGATGGAATCCGGCACCGCGTCGGCGACGAGCGACGCGGTGGTTCCGTCGTGCAGCGTGGCGGCCACCGATACGCGGGCGGAGCTGTCCGCGTATCCGAGCGTCACGTTCAACTCCCGAGCGGCGATGCCGGCAAACGCAACATCGGTCGCGCGGACCGTTCCGTTCGTCCCGGAGAGTCGGCGCAATCCGGGAACCGCCGCGGTGATGTCCGCGTCGAGCGCATCGACGCGATTGCTGTTGTACGCGATGCCGCGGGCGCGCGCGAGTACGCGGACCTGGGGTGTGTCGGCGGTGCCGGACAGCGCGAGCGAGAGGCGCGCACTGTCGGCGCCGAGGACGTTCAATCCGAGGACCTGCGCGATGGGCGTCAGGTCGCGGGTGTCGATCATCAGCTCGAGGTTCGACGGTTGCGGGCCGGCGCCGTGCGCGACGGTGGCCTGTCCCGATCCGGTGAGCGTGCCGAGGACGCTGCGCACGTCGAGGGTGTCGATCGCCACGCGGCCTTGCGTTAGGCGGAGCGCGGCGACGCCCGAGTCGAGCGGGAGCGTGACCGTGTCGACGCTGGCCAGCATGATCGCGGTATCGGGCGCCGCTTCGGCCAAGCGCCACCAGCCGCGGGCCTGGAGCCGGAGGTCGGCCTCGGCCAGGATGCGGTCGAGGGAGATCGGGCGTTTGGGCCCCGGCGTGACGAGCCGCCCGTGGATGGCGGCGTTGCCGCGCCCGTCCGGCGCCGCGATTCCCGCGGTGACCGCGAGCGTTCCGCTGTCGAGGGCGACGCCCAACTTGATGCTGTCGATGGTCACGCCGCGGACCACGGACGGCGCGACGCTCAGTGTGGCGTTCCATCGGGCCACAGCCGGATCGAGGCCGGCCACGCGCGCGGTGAGCGCGGCGTCGATCGAGGTGTGGAGGTCGGCGCGGCCGGTGAAGCCGGCGAGGTCCAGACCGCGGATGGCGCCCGTGTCGACGGTGAAGCCCGGCTGCGCGTCGAACGGGCGCGCCGTGCCGCCCAACGCGAGCGATGCGTGCGGGCCCGACGTGGCGGCGCGCCCGCGCGCGGTGCCGCGGCGGATCGCCACGGTGGCCGAC
>DAHUXU010000671.1 GCA_027307005.1 Gemmatimonadota bacterium | reverse complement strand
TGTTGATAGAGCGCCAGCGCCCCGTAGAGATACATTCGCGCCAACCGGTCGGACGCCATGGAATCGGCCTTCGGATCGGCGCTGCGCGCGTACGGGATGCCGCGCTGCGCAGCCTCCACCGCGTGGATGGAGTCGCCGTCGAAGTAGAACGCGTGCGCGAGCTCCGAATAGCTCTGCCTTGCGACCCACATCGACACGGGATCCTGGTGCGGCGACAGGCGCTGCACCGCCGCGAGGCCGTGGCGGCCGTGCGCGATCGATGCCGCCGTGCTGTCGAGCGCATAGAGCAGATCGGCGGACACGCTGCTCACGCGCGCATCGATCTGCAATGCACACAGCTCGTCGGGATTCCGCTTGATCATCTCGTCCGTTGATGTGTCGGACAGCTCGAGGAGGCTCTTGTACGCCAGTTGCAGGTAGCGATCCGCACTGCTCGTCGTCGTATCGCCAAATTTGTTCACGACGGCGAGCGTGTAGGAACAGAAATCGGCTAACAGCGAATCGGATCGCCCCCGCTCCAGCGTCGCCTGATCGAGCGCCTGTTGCTGCTGCGTGTTCGCCCGCGCCGTCATCGAATCCGCATGGATCGCGCGCGCCGCTTCCGATTTGGCGTTGCGCTCCGCCATCCGCGCGTGCACGCCGAACCACAGCGCCAGCCCGGCCGCCACGACGGCGACGCCTAACAGAGCACCCGTGACCCGCTGCTGCCGCCGTGCCTTGGCCAGCTGCGCTGCCGCAACTGCCGCCTCTTCTCGCGCCCGTCGCTCGTCTTCCTCGGCGCGGCGCGTCTCGAGCAGGCGGCGCTCTTCGGCCCGTCGCAGCTCCTCGTTGTGCATGCGCTCGGTGCGCTCGCGCAGCGCGATCGGCGCGAGCACGTCGTGCGTCAACTCGATCTGCGGCGTCTTGCCCCGCTCTTCCACGTGGAGCAGCCGCCGATCCACCAGCGTATCGAGATCGTGCGGCGACCCGTGATAGGTGTCGACCAGGATCTCGTTGGCGCGTTCTACCGTTAGGCGGTCGCGATAGCCCTTCTGCGTGAGCAGGAAATCTTCCACGAACGCCTTGACGCCGCCTTCCCGCGGCGCGGGAAGGTCGCGGAAGCAGTCGAGGTAGAAGTCGCGCAGCACCGACTCCTTGTTGCTCGCCACCAGGTCGAGCGAGATCGCCGCTTCCCCGCGCGCGAGCCGGAGGCCGTTGAGCTGCCGGCAGAACAGACTGAGCAGCGACGGATCCACCTCGAGCCGCTCGGCGGCCGGCTCGTCGACAGGTCGCGACGCTTCCACGCCATCCGACGTCGCGTCCTGACCCGCCACCGTCCGCACGATCGCCTCGGCGACCTCGCGCGTCACCAGGTGCCGCGCCGCCGCCGGCCGCTCGACCACGTCGAGCGCGTGCCGACGGTCGAATCGCGTTAGGCGGACGTTATTCAGGATGATGGACGGAATCTCGGTGCGCAGCGCGTGCAGGTGCGGCAGGTAGTCCTCGCGCAGGCTCAGCAGCACGCGGTACCGCGCCTGCTCGAACGTGTACCGGTCGACCAGCGCCGGATTGCTCCGCATGGCGCGCTCGAGCGCGCGCGGCACGCGATTCTCGATCAGGTCGCCTAACAGTTCGGTGGTGCGCGCCACCATCCGGCCGCCGTCGCGGCGCGAAGCGCCCAACGTGAACAGCTCCTCGAGCTGATCGAACACCAGGACCGGCGTGAGCAGACCGCCCGTTTCGTTCGGCAGATCGAAGTCGACGTCGTGCAGGTACTCCCACGGACCCGGCGCGGCCAGCGGGTCGCTGGCGCCCGAGAGCGTGCGCGAATGGATGGCGCCGGCGATCGCCTGCGTGATCTGGCGTCCCGACGGATCCGCATCGGCGCGTACGCCATCCTCGAACTCGCCGTAGTCGAGGCGGATCGGGACCGGCAAGAATCCTTCTTCGCGCAGCCGGGGGAACAACCCGGCCTGCAACAGCGACGTCTTGCCGAGTCCCGACTGGGCGTAGAGAACGGTGAGGGTCTCGCGCCTCACGCGGCGAAACAGATCGTCCAGCTCTTCGTCGCGGCCAAAGAAGAACTTCCGGTTCGCCTCGCGGAACGCGAGCAGGCCTAACCAGGGGTTCTCCTCGTCGACCACGGGCGACATGTCGACCGCGAGGCTCGGGCGCGGACTCACGCGCCGTCGTCCTTGAGCATCGCTACGATCTCCGCGATACGCGTCACGGCGCGCACCGTGTCCGGGCCGCCATCGTGTTCTTTGATGTCCGCCTCACGGAACACCGGCGGCACGCGCCGGAAGGACGTCCCCTTGAGACCGATCGGCACGATGAACGGAATGCCGCTGCCGGTGTGATCCTTGTTGCGATCCACGGCGCACGCCCATTCGCGGCGGAACTTGCCCTGCGCGCGCGCTTCGGTGGCCTCGGATAGAATCGGCACGAACAACAGCGCGCCCGACTTGATGTATTGTTCGATGCGTTCGAGCCAGGGGTCGCCGCTTTCCAGCTGGTCCTCGTCGAACCACGTCGTGACGCCGCGCGCTTCGAGCGCCTGCTTGAACGTGCGCACCTGGGCGACGTCGGCCCGCGTGTAGCTCAGGAACACTGCGTTAGGCGGAGGCTCCAGCCACTGGCGCGTGGGCCGGAGGCCCGGCCGTTCCTGCGCCTTCCACCGGCGGTGCAGCTCGTCCACGAACTCGACGGCGCCCTTGGGAAAGAGCTGCGTGGCCCGGCTGAACTGGCGCAGGAAGCCGACGAAGTTCGCGTCGACGCGGGCGCGGTCGTCGGCCACGAATTCGCGCACCGTGCGCTGCCACGACAGCGGCGCGTTCTTGGTGGCGCGGATGAAGAAGCGCGCCAGCCAGTCGGTGTAGCCTTCGCCTAAAAAGAGGAGGTTGTTGCGGTTGAGCGACTCGAACAGGTTCGTGGGGCGCGTCGATTCGCCCTGGAAGTACCGGATGTGCTCGAGCAGATCCTCTTCCGTGAGCACGTACGGTTTCCCCGGCGCCACGCGGCCCAACAGATTGTAGACGCGCGTCATGTTCATGGCCGACGGCGTGAGCTCGATGTCGTTGGCCTGGTTGGTCGAGTAGCTGTGCGAGCGGAACTGGAGATCGTTAGGCGCGCCGCTGTAGCGCACCTCCATCAGCGCGCGCTCGAGCAGGTCGTCGAACGTCAGGTTGACGAAGAGCCGGAGCGGCGTGATCTCGGCCAGTTGGCGCAGCGGCTCGGGCGTCGGGAAGTCCGTCTCGCCCAAGATGCGCCCGATTTCCTTGGTGATCGTCTTGCGCTGCCGCTCCGGGTCGGGCGACATGCGGATGAACGAGGAGGCGACGTCGTTGAGGTTCGTCTCGTCGGTGGTGGACGGCGCGCCGCCCGGCCACGGCAGCCGCTCAGCGAGTGTGCGTGCGACAAATCGTGTCAGCGGTTCGCGTCTGCCGTCGACCTCGACGAGCACGAGCTCGGGCCCCACGATCGGCACGACGCTCTGATCGCCAATGGCCGAGAGGAGGTCATCCCAGGCATCGTCCTCCCACATGTCCGCGGGAGTTTCGGCGAGAACGGACGGGGCCTCCGAGCGATCCGGCTGGGTCACGGGGGGTTCGACGTTGGTCGGTCTTCTGGTACACCGCCGGCAACAGCGGGGGCTCCAATAGTAGGCTCACCCTGCATTGCGCGCAATCAGGCCGCCGGCAGGCATCGATCTGGTGGTGGCGGTAATTCCGGTCGGCGACCGTGGTGCGCCCGGGAGGCATCGGGCGTCGCGCAAGTATATCGAAGACGACCCGGGCGGCGGCTATGGGCGAGTGAAAGGGCGCGTCGACTGATCGGCGCTCGAGGCGCTTGAAGGAGTGTCCTCGCTCATGATTGAAGGATGACTAAAATGAAACTGAGCGGATAACGAATGTCGTCGTACTATGCGGGGTGACGCTGTGCCGAACGGATCGTTGAGGTGTTTGCCGGC
>DAHUXU010000649.1 GCA_027307005.1 Gemmatimonadota bacterium | reverse complement strand
GCGCCGACCATCTACGAGCGCGTGGTCGTGCCGCTCGACGGCAGCGTCTTCTCGCGCGCCGCCGCCGAGTTCGCGTTTCTGTACGCGGCGTCCGCGGGCGCACAGGTGACGCTGCTGCACGTGATCAACGAAGCGCGCGTGACGACGGGCGCGCTCGCCGTGCCAGAGCTGCGAGCATCGCATGCGGTGGCGGAATTCGAGGCGGAAACGCTGGAGAATCGCATCCGCGGCGATCTGGCGAAGTTGGCCGCCTCGGCCGGCATCGATCCGCGCGTCCGCATCCTGGCCAGCGGCGACCCGGCGGCGACGATCATCGAGCAATCGCACGCCGGCCACTACGACCTGCTCGTGTTAGGCGCGGAGAACAAACTGCTCGCGCAGCCGCTGTTCTTCGGCCAGGGCACCGCGTCGATCGTCGAGCGCGCGGGGTGCACGACGGCGGTCGTCGTTCCGCACCTCGCGTGACCGCGGCGCTATTGCGTTAGGCGGACCAGCGCCAGTGCTGGATCTCGGGCATGTCCTCGCCGTTCGCCAGGATGTACCGCCCGTGCTCTTCCAACTTGCCCTCGAGGTGGTCGATGCCGTCCGTGCGCGCGCAGCGGCGCAACGCCTCGATCGCCAGCTGAAAGCGGCTCATGCCGTTGAGGACGAGCATGTTGAACGGCGTGGTCGTCGTCCCTTCCTCGACGTACCCGCGCACGTGGAAGCGCTGCGGATGCGGCCGGTGGTGGATGATCTCGTGCACGGCGCTCGGATACCCGTGAAACGCCATCACGACGGGCACGGTCGCGCCGAACAACGCATCGAATCGTTGGGCATCGATGCCGTGCGGGTTGTCGTCCGGCGACTCGAGCGCCAACAAGTCGATGATGTTGACGACGCGCACGCGCAGATCGGGCGCGACGCGCTTCAGCCACCAGGCGGCAGCCACGGATTCCCGCGCCGGCACGTCGCCGGCGCCCGCGAGCACGACGTCCGCATGCGATGGGTCGGTGCCCGCCCACGCCCAATGCGATGCGCCGGCCGAGCACTGCGCATCCGCTTCGTCCACGTCGAGCCATTGCGGCATCGGTTTCTTCGACGCGACGATGAGGTTGATGTCTCCCCGGCTCTCGAGACACCGGCGAGTAACGGCGAGCAGCGAGTTCGCATCGGGCGGCAAGAACACGCGCGTCGTCGCCGCCTTCTTGGTGACCAGGAGGTTCATCAACGACGGGCCTTGATGGCTGTAGCCGTTGTGATCCTGCTCCCACACGTGGCTGGTCACCAGCAGGTTCAGCGACGCGGTCGGCACGCGCCACGTCACCTCGGCTGCCATCTTCTGCCATTTGGCAAACTGCTGGACCATCGAGTCGACGATGGTGAGGAACGCCTCGTAGCACGCGAAGATTCCGTGGCGGCCCGACAGCACGTATCCCTCGAGCCAGCCCTCGCAGCAGTGCTCGCTCAGGATTTCGAGCACCCGGCCGGTCATCGAGAGGTATTCATCGGTCGGCACGAGCGGCAGCATCCAGGCGCGGAGCGTCGACTCGAACACGTTCTGCAGCCGGTTGGACGACGTCTCGTCGGGGCAGAAGAGCCGGAAGTTGGCCGCGTCCTCGTTGGCGTTGAACACTTCGCGCAGGTAGCCGCCTAACACCTTGGTGTTCTCGATGATCGTCTCGCCGGGGGCGGCGGCGTCCACCGACACCGGGGTGGGGTCCGGGCACACGAGCGGCACGAGCAGCGCGCCGCCGTTCGCCGCCGGACAGGCGCCTAACCGCATGTCGCCCACCGGATACATCGCGGTCACGTCCGCCGCGGGGCGGCCGTCGGCGTCGAACAGCTCCTCCGGGTGATAGCTGCGCAGCCAGCGATCGAGCGCGCGCAGATGGTCCGGGTTGGCGGCCGGGTCTTCGATCGGAATCTGGTGCGCGTGGAACGTGTTCTCGATGGCCTGGCCGTCGAGGCTCTTGGGCCCGGTCCAACCCTTCGGCGTGCGCAGCACGATGAGCGGCCACGGCTGGTCGCTCGCGCCGCCGTTGCGCGCCGCCCGGCGGTGTTCGCCTAACCGATCGTACGCCCAGTCGAGCGCGTCCCACATCGCGCGGTGCACGAGCGCGCGCACGTCGCCCGCGACTTCCCGCGCCTCGTATCCCATTCCCGCGAAATATTCTGCAAGTGCATTGACGCTGAACCGCGCCAGCAGCGACGGTCCGGAGAGCTTGTAGCCATTGAGGTGCAGGATCGGCAACACGACGCCGTCGCGGGCGGGATTCATGAACCGATGCCAGTGCCACGACCCGGCAAGCGGACCGGTCTCGGCCTCACCGTCGCCGATGAGGCACGCGACCAACAGCTCGGGATTGTCCATCGCCGCGCCGGCCGCGTGCACGAGCGAGTATCCCAGCTCGCCGCCCTCGTGCAGCGTGCCCGGCGTGAGGGCCGTGAGGTGGCTCGGGAATCCGCCGGGCCACGAAAACGAGCGCACCATCGCCTGCACGCCGGCCGCGTCGCGCGCGTACTCGGAATACCGCTCGCCTAACGTGCCCTCGAGGAACGTATTCGCCAGCACACCGGGCGCACCGTGGCCGGTGCCAACGACGAGCAGCACGCGCTGCCCGCGGTCGCGTATGAGGCGTCCCAGATGCGCGTACAACAAATTGATGCCGGGGACGGTGCCCCAGTGCCCGAGCAGTCGGGCCTTGATGTGTCGCGGCGCGAGCGGTTCGCGCAGCAACACATTGTCTTTGAGGTAGAGCTCCGCGGCGGACAGATAGTTCGCGGCGAGGAATGTCCGATCCAGCAGCTCAATGCTGCTCTTCATCTGCTCACGGCCGGACGTCGCGAGCGCGCGCAGAGGAGCACTCATGTGCGCAACATACCAAGCGCCCGAACGACAGCCAACCGCGCTCTACGGCCGGGCACGCTCGGTGCGATGGCAGGATTCTGACATCACCGGCCGCAGACGCGCCATTGACGCTACAGCCTGGTGTGCGCACCGTTCTACCCTGCGGCATTCGGGCTCATACGGCCCGTGCCCTCTGAGTTCAGCCGAGGAGAGCCATGTCCGGATTTCGGCAGACGCGGACTGTCGTGGTGGCCGCCGCACTCGCGGCCGCCGCGGGCGTGGCCATCGTGGTCGGCATGGCGGCCAGCCGACAGAGCAAGCGGGACGAGCGGGACGCCCGGCTGTTCGACGAAGTGCGCCGGCTGGTCGCGACGCGCGACGTCGATTCGATCTCCGATGACTCGCTGTTCGTGAAGGCGGCGAACGGCATGGTGAGCGCGATCGGCGATCCCTATGCCAGCCTGTTCTCGCGCACCGCCATGGCCGGTTTCCTCCGCAACGACATCGGCAACGCGTACGGTGGGTTAGGCATGTCGCTCGAGCGGCAGCCGGGCGGCATCGCGGTGACCGGCGTGTTCCAGCACTCGCCGGCTGCGTTAGGCGGGGTGATGACCGGCGACGAGATCGTCGCCATCAACGGCACGCCCGTGGCCAGGCTTCCCCGCGATCGCGTCTCGCAGCTGCTCGTAGGCGAGCCCGGCTCCGGCGTCGACCTCACGTTCCTCCGCGCCGGCATCACGACGCCCATCCGCACGCACTTCGTGCGCGCCATCGTCCGTCCGCAGGCCGTGCCGTTCGCGATGGTGATCGGCGATCACACCGGCTACATCCCGCTCCAGCGCTTCAACGAGACCGCGGACAGCGAGATGGCCAGCGCGGTCGCCGGACTCAAACAACGCGGTGCGCGCTCGTTCGTGATCGACCTGCGCGGCAACCCCGGCGGCGACGTGGCGCAGGCACTGGCGGTGAGCAACCTGTTCCTCCGCGCCGGCCAGGAAATCGCCGAGCTCAGACAGCGCGGCGAACCGGCGCAGAGCTATCGCGCGCGCATCCCGCCCCTGGTGCGATCGGAGCCGGTCGTGCTGCTCGTCGATCACTACACCGCGTCGGCGTCGGAGATCGTGGCCGGCGCCCTGCAAGATCACGATCGCGCCGTGATCGTTGGCGAGACATCGTTCGGCAAAGGCGTCGTGCAGTCGCTCTTCAATCTCGACGGCGGCTACGCGCTCAAGCTGACCACCGGACGCTGGTACACGCCGAGCGGGCGCAGCATCCAGCGCGCGCACACGTTCGATGGTGCGCCGGACACGTCGGTCAATCCATTGGCCGATACCGCGCCGCCGGCGCACCGGCCGCGCTACAAGAGCGACGACGGACGCACGGTCCTCGGCGGGGGCGGCATCACACCCGATGTGACGGTCGCGTCGGACACGCTCACGAGCGCCGAGCAGCACCTCGCGCGCGAATTCGCGCCCAAGGCCGCGCAAACGCGCACGGCTTTGTTCGACGTTGCGCGCGGACTTCGCACCACGGTGCGCGGCGATTTCATCGTGCTCCCGGAGTGGCGCGAAGCGTTCTATCGGCAGCTGCGCGCATCGGGGGTGAACGTCGACCGCGCTACCTTCGAAGCCGCGGAGCCGTGGGTGGACCGGCTCCTCGAGCAGCAGATCGCAACGATCGCGTTCGGCGACTCGAGTGCGTTCCGTCGCTCGGCGCCGAGCGATGCACCGCTGCAGCGCGCGCTCACGATGCTCGAGCACGCATCGACACAGTCCCAGCTCTGGTCTCTGGCGCAGCGCGGAGTGGCAAACGGCCTGTGAAGGCGGACACGGCGCGGACAAAGCCGGACAGGGCGCGGAGTCAAAGGCGGACACTGCGTGGACAAAGCCGGACAGGGCGCGGAGACAAAGGCGGACACGGCGCGGACAAAGCCGGAGAGGGCGCGGAGTCAAAGGCGGACACGGCGCGGACAAAGCTGGATAGGCTCGTCAGCGAACGGGTATCGCGCGGAGCAGCATGACGGCGTGCGGAGGGACGACGCTCGCGAACTGACGGGCGAACGTGCCGAGATTTTTGTGCTGCCAGAGGTCGCGGATCTGCGCCGAGTCTGTGCGCAGGCCGGCGCGCGGGAAGTAGGCGGTGATCTTGGCCGGCGCGGACGAGCGGTTGAGTAGGGCGATCGCGCGCGAGCCGTCGCGCAATGGTTTGGCCCACACCTGGAGCTCGGGCGGCCGTTCCCACACCAGAATGCCCTGCGCGCCTAACGAGTCCTGATCCACGGCGATCACTTCGCGATTGGTGAGCGTCTGCACCGTTTCCGGCGACATGTGACGCAGGTCGTTGCCGGCGATGAGCGGCGCGGCCATGATCGCCCACACACTGAAGTGCGCGCGATATTCGTCCGCGGTCATGCCGCCGTTGCCCACCTCGAGCATGTCGGGGTCGTTCCACGCGCCCGGACTGGCGGCCGTCGCATGCTGCCCCGACTGGTCGAGATTGTCCAGCATCGAGCTCCACGTGTCCTCGATGTCATCCGTGGTTCGCCACAGATTGCCGACGCGGGGCGCCCACTCCCACGGTTGGTTCGATCCCCACTCGCAGATGCTGAAGACGATCGGGCGCCCGGTGCGCGCGAGCGCATCGCGGAACTTTGCGTACTGGGTGGGCGCATCGAGCTTCGCGGCGTGACACCAATCTTCCTTCACATAGTCGACGCCCCATTCGGCGAACGTGCGCGCATCCAGGTCTTCGTGGCCGAGTGTCCCTGGGCGACCCTGGCACGTGTTGGTCCCAGCGTCGGTATAGATGCCGAACTTCAATCCCTTCGAGTGGACGTAATCGGCGAGCGCCTTGATGCCGTGCGGAAACCGGGTCGAGTCGGCGACCAGTACGCCGTTGGCATCGCGCGCAACTTGCCAGCAGTCGTCGATCACCACGTAGCGATAACCAGCGTCCCGCATGCCGCTCGATACCATTGCGTCCGCGGTCTCGCGGATCGTTTGCTCATTGACGTCGCAGTGAAAGTGGTTCCAGCTGTTCCACCCCATGGGCGGCGTGAGCGCGAGGCCGTTGGCCGGCGCCGATGCCGGCAGCGGCGCATGCGAGGGCGGCGTCGGCGCGAGTGAGCCCATGACCAACGCAACGACGAACAATCCGACGCGAGCGGACACGGTCCATCCTCCAGGCGATCGAAGCGTTGGCCGATGATGCTGGTGCGCACGAAACGAAGCAAGCGCCAGGCGTTGGCGCATGTCACTGGACAGCGTGCCTGTCCATGGCGCATCATGTGTCGTGCGGAGCTCAGCATCGCGCGCGGAAGCCATCGCATTCGCGATGGTGTGCATCGCAGCTGTGGGGTGCCATCGGTCGCCCGGCGCTTCGCCCAACGCGCCGGCTCCGGCGCGCACCGTGCTGCGCGATCCCTCAAACGCGTTCTGGCATACGCGCGCGCCCGATCGCTTCTTCGTTCGCTTCGAGACGACCAAGGGCGCGTTCGTCGTCGGCGCAGTCCGCGCGTGGGCGCCTCGCGGCGTCGACCGGTTCTACCAGCTCGTGCGTTCCGGATATTTCGACGACTCGCGGTTCTCCCGCGTGCGCGCCGGATACATCGTGCAATTCGGCATCGCGGGCGATCCCGCAATCGCACAGCGATGGCGCGACCAGCGCATCGGCGACGACAGCGTTCGTCACACGAACGCGCGCGGAACCTGCGCGTTCGCGATGACCGGACCCGACACGCGTACGACGCAGATCTACATCAACCTGCGTGACAACCCGCAGCTGGATGCGCAGGGTTTCGCACCACTCGGCTCCGTCGTTCGCGGCATGGACGTGGTGGATCGGTTGAATTCGGAGTACGGCGAGACGGCGGGCGGCGGCATGCGAGGCGGGAAGCAGGGTCCGGTGTTCGAGGGCGGCAACGCCTATCTCGATCGCAACTATCCCCGGCTGGATCATCTCATCAGGGCGACGATCGTGCGCGCGCCATGACGGCGTCGCCGCCGCCGGCCGCCGCCGGCCTGCGCGGAAGCGGCGAAGGGACGAGCGGCGGAGGGCTGGTGCGCCGGCTGTCGCTCCTCGACTCGATTTCGTTAGTCGGCGGGACCATCGTCGGCACCGGCGTGCTGCTCAAAGCGGCGGTGATGACGCAGCAGTTAGGCAGCCCGTGGGCCGTGCTGGCGGCGTGGCTGGCGGCCGGCGTGCTCACGCTGTTCGGCGCCCTGGCGTACGCCGAGTTGGGGGCGATGATGCCGGAGGCCGGCGGCGAGTACGTGTTTCTGCGCGCGGCGTACGGCGACGCGGTCGCCTTCCTCTATGGCTGGGTGCGCTTCACCGCCGGCAGCGGCTCGCTGGCCGCCCTCGGCGTGTCGTTCGCGACCTTCCTGTCGCCGCTGGTTTCGTTAGGCGGCGCCTGGGTGCGGGTCGCCGGAACCGTGTGGGGCGTGCCGGTGCACTGGTCGTTCGGCGCGCCGCAAGCCGTGGCCATCGTACCGATTCTGACCCTGGCCGTCATCAACTGCGCCGGCGTCCGCGCCGGCGGACGCGTGCAAGTGGCGCTGGCGACGATCAAAGTGTTGGCTGTGATCGGCATCGTGGCCGGCGCGCTCGCCGCGGCTCGCGGCGGATCCTGGGCGCACTTCGCGCACCCAGCGCCGGGCGGCGCGGTGAGCGTGTCGGCATTCGGCGCCGCGCTGGTAGGCGCGGTGTGGGCGTACAGCGGATGGTCGTATCTGCCGATGGCCGCGGGCGAGATCCGGAATCCGGGACGCAACGTGCCGCGCGCGCTCATCGGCGGCACATTCATCGTGATCGTGCTGTACCTCGCGATCGACGCCGCCTACTTCTATGCGTTGCCCGCGGCGACCGTCGCGTCGGCGAATTCGACGCTGCACCCTGGAGCGCCGGCGGTTGCCGCACTCGCCGTCGGCAGCTTTCTCGCCAGCGACACGACCAAGCTGGCGGCACTCGTGTTCATCATCGCGACGCTCGGTACGATGAACGGCGGACTCCTGTCCAACTCGCGCGTGCTGTTCGCGATGTCGCGGACGCGTCAGTTCTTTCCCGTATTCGGCCGCGTCACGCGGCGATCGCACGTGCCCGGATGGGCGATTGCGGCGTTCGCGGCTTGGGCGTCGGTACTCGCGACATCGGGCACGTACGACCAGCTGAGCGATCTCGCCGTGTTCGCGTTCATGATTTTCTTCGCGCTCACGGTGACCGCCGTGTTCCGGCTGCGCGCCACGCAGCCCGACCGTCCGCGCCCGTACCGGGTGACGGGATATCCCGTCGTGCCGGCGATTTACGTCGTGGCCACGGTCTGGATGATCGGGAATGCGGTGACGACCGCACCGGCGCAGGCGATCGCCGCGCTCGGGTTTCTGGTGGTAGGCATTCCGGTGTACGCCTGGTTCCGCGCGCGCCGCTCGCGCGACGTCGCCGCGGCGCCGGCCGACCCGGCGCCCGCGGCTCCGACGCTCCGTTAGGACGTCGGCATCTCCTTCCGGTGCGCCTTCGCCCAGTCGTCGAAGGTCTGGAGCGCCGGGTTGAGCGCCCTGGCCTCGCGAATGTCGCGCGCCGCCATGAACCGATCCTGAAACTCGGCATCGATCTGGAACATGTTCCCGAGCTCGTCCGCCCCCGGGAAGCCGAGGTGGCGATAGACGTCCGGCGGCACGGCCACGTAGCGCACGGGCCTGCCTAACGCCTTGCCGAGCGATGCCGCCATCTCCGCGCCGGTGAGGTGGCCGCCGGCGATGCCGACGCGGCGTCCGATGTACGGCGCGCCGCGCTTGAAGATGCCGTACGCACACTTGCCGATGTCTTCGGCGGCGATGCCCGACAGCTTCGCGGTTCCGATCGGCAGCGCGATCTCGAGCACGCCGTCCGCGCCCGGTTTCGGGTTCATGCCGAAGTGGATGAAGTTGTCCCAGTAGAACGACGTGACCAGGTACGTGGTCGGGACGCCGAGCGTCGCGAAATACGCGTCGGCTTCGGCCTTGGCGTCGAAGTGCGGCACCTTGTAGTGGCCCATGAGCGTCGGGATGCGCGTATCGCCTAACGGAACGAACTGGCGCGTGTCCTCGAGCGTCGACCAGACGGCGTGCTCCACGCCGGCGCGCTTGGCGGCCTGGGCCTGCGCCATGGCCTCGGCCTTCTCCCGCTCGGGCGACATGTGCGCCCAGAAGAACGTGACGCAGTAGGCGCCGTAGGCGCCTGCGAACGCGCGCTCGAGGCTCGACCGGTCCTCGGCGTTGCCGGCGACCACCTCCGCGCCTAACCGAGCCAGCTCGCGCGCCGCCGGCGCGTCGGGGTTGCGCGTGATCGCGCGCACGGTGACGCCGCTCGACGAGTCGCTCAGGATCGCGCGCGCCAGGCCCCCGCCCTGCGACCCGGTGGCGCCCATGATCGCGATGATGCGCTTCGGTGCACGGCGCGCCGACGATGCTCGAGTCGTCTTCGCCTTGGGCGCGCTCTTGCCTTTCGTCAATGCACGGCGCGGCGTCGTTGCTGCCCCGCGCTTTTTTTTCGCCGGCACACCGCGCTTGGTCGTGGTCTTGGCGCTGCGCCGCTTCGTGGCCGTCGGTTTCCGCTTGCGCGTCGTTTTCCGAGCCGTCTTGCGCTTCTTCGCCGCCATGACCCCTCCCTCTCGACCGCGTGAATTTTCACAGCTTCGCCACCAGAACCACCCTGCGCGGAGAATGCACCAAGCCGCCGACGTGGTCAACGTGCTGTCAGATGTCGCACACGCGATACCGAAAGCGGACACCCGGGCTGCCTCGCGTCATCGTCCCGGCGCGGCGCGGATCGCGCGTCGACCCGCTCGTCGCCATGCGCAGCGAATAGAGCGTTCGCCCGGAGCGGTCTCGCTCCACGGGAACCAGGCGGCCCGCTCGAGAGGTGTCTCGTGGGCCGCGTCGTCGTCGCATGACGAGCTCAGGAGACCCTTGCGCGCGAGGCCCGCGCCGTGAATCCATTCGCGAGACGGCGCGCCCCGCGTCGCCATGACCGACACGAGAGCAGCCTCATGCGATATCGGACCGTGTTGTCGATTGCAGCGATGGGCGCCGCCATTGCCAGCGCCGCGTGCAACTCGGGCGCGCTCTCGCCCAACAGTGTGTGCGGCGGCAAGATCTTTCTCGTCATCGCGAACGGCAAATCGTCCACGCTCACGGTGGGCGAGGACGTGACCCTCGTTGCGCAGCAGGGCGTGCTCGGACCGGGCGTCGGCAGTACGGGCTGCGTGATTCAAAACATCCCCGCCGCCAGCGTCACTTGGGGGACGACCGACTCGACGATCGTCAGCATCGCCACCGACGGAACCGCGCACGCGCTTGCCCCGGGAAAGGCAGACGTGTCGGCAGCGAAAGGCGGACTCTCGGCAACGCTATCGGTGACCGTGGTTCAATGATACTGGCCTCGAGCCGCCCCCATCCGTATATCCGTAGCATCGCCGGCACAGCAGCCTCCGACTAACGCTCGACCACGAGGTGCACGATGACTGACTTTACGGACCGCGCTGTGGGCTGGGGCATCGTTCCCATTCGTCTCGTGATCGGACTCGTGTTCGCGATGCACGGCGGACAGAAGCTCTTCTTCTATGGCGTCGGCGGGACGGCGATGGCGATGTCGCACATGGGAATTCCGTTGCCGGTGGTGGCGGCGTGGGTGGCGATCCTCGTCGAATTCATCGGCGGTCTCGCGATTTTCTTCGGCGTGTGGGCGCGATGGCCGGCCTGCCTCATGGCGATCGAAATGCTGATCGTGATTCTGTTCGTGAAGCTGCACGGCGGATTCTTCTCGCCGCAGGGCATCGAGCTGGAGCTGACGCTGCTCGCGGGCGCGCTGACCATCGCCATGTTGGGCACGGGACCGGCGTCGCTTGCGCCGGGGAAGCGCGCCGCGGTGTCCATGGAGCCGTAGCGACCCTGCCGGCCTGACGCGATGCGATCAGCGCTGCCGAGGCATTTCACTCGGCGGCGTCTCGGGTGCGGATCTCAGACGCGGCAACTCGTCGTCCGCGGCGATGCACAGGCCCAGGTCGCGCAGCAGGCCGTCTTTGAGCCCGTACACCCAGCCGTGCACCCACAGCGGCTGGCCGCGCCCCCACGCATCGCGCACCACCGTGGTCTGCGCGGCGTTCACCACCTGCGCCATCACGTTGAGCTCGCACAGCCGGCGGCGCCGCTCGTCCTCGTTAGGCAGCGCATCCAGCTCGGCGTGGTGCTTCCACCGCACGTCCTGCACGTGGCGCAGCCAGTTGTCCACCACGCCTAACTTGTCCTCGCGCAGCGCGGCCGCCACGCCGCCGCACCCGTAGTGCCCGCAGACGATGATGTGCTGGACGTGGAGATACTCCACCGCGAACTGCATCACCGACAGGCAGTTGAGATCCGAGTGCACCACGACGTTGGCGATGTTGCGGTGCACGAACATCTCGCCGGGCGGCAGCCCGACGATCTGATTGGCCGGCACACGGCTGTCGGAGCAGCCGATCCACAGGTACTGCGGCGCCTGCTGGCCCGAGAGCCGGCTGAAAAACGCCGGATCCTGTCGCGTCATCTCGGCGGCCCACGCGCGATTGTTCTCGAAGAGATGGCTCAGACTGCGCATGACAGGTGGGATGATGGAATCGATCGCTGCGACGGAATGAACGGCGCGGCCGAGAAGCGCCATGCAATGATAGACCGGCGCCGAACGCGATGAAAGGATCCGAACCCGCGGCGCTCACTGCGCGAGATGCGCGCCCGCCAACGTCGCCACCGCGCCCAACGTCGTCTGCGCCGCATTCAAGCCCAACCGGAAGTCGTCGTCGCTGTACGTCGAAAACACATCGGTCGGCTGGTGCCACTGCGGGTCCCATCCCGCGCCGATCTGCATGCCGCGCTCGTTCTCGCGGATGCTGATGGCCGGCACCAGATCCTGGAACGGCGCCGAGTCGGTGTTCGTCATGTGCGGGCCGACGGCCGCGGGATAGTCCGTCGCGTATTTCTCGTTCGCATCGCGGAACGCCCACGCGAGTCGCTCCGAGCCTTCGGCGAATTTCGATTTGGATTGGAACTCGATGTTCACGTCGGCGTCGGGGCGCTGCGTCTTGCTCACCTGCCCCTGTGCGTTAGGCATCCCGTGGTCGAACAGCTCCATGTCGTGCTGGATCATGCCGAGCCACCTGGGTTCCGGATACGTTCCCGACCCCGGCGGATCCTCCTTGCCCTGCAGCGCCGCGCGCTGCGCGACGTACGCGCGCGATCCGTTGAGCCCGGTCTCCTCGTTGTTCCACAGGATGAACCGGATCGAGACGTCAGTGCGCACGTCCGGCGCGCTGAGCACGCGCGCGAGCTCCATGACTAACGCAGTGCCCGAGCCGTCGTCGTTGGCCGCCTGGCCCCAGCCGATCCCGTCCATGTGGCCGCCGACGATGTACATCTCGTCGGGATGCACGGTGCCCACCTTCGTGCAGTACACTTCCTGCCGCTCGCCCGGCGTGCTCGGCTGCGCGTCGAGCGCGCGAATCGCGGGATCGGGCTGCTTGAGTGAATCGTTGTTCACCCCCACCGGGCCGCGGTTCCCTCGGATGCGCGATCCGCCCTGGCCCTCCCCACGCGCGCGCGCTTTCTGAAATGCCGCGATTTGCTCCGGCGTCGGTCGCGCGCGCGGTGGCGGCGGTTGATAGTCGTACGTGATCCGCTGCGTGGGCGTGCATCCGTAGCTCTCGAGTTGCGCCTCGATCCAGTCCACGGCCGCACGATTGCGGTCGGTGCCCTGGCGGCGGTCGCCGAACTGCGTCAAGCCCTTCACGGTCGCCTTGTAGCGGTCCAGCGTTAGGCGAGACACCAGCTGCGTGATCTGGGGATCCGCCGTGTCGCGCGGGGGCTGCGGAGACTGGGCGCCGGCGGGCGCGACCCCGGCCGACACGAGGAGCGCGGCCTGAGCGAGATGCGTGGACAGAGTGGCCATGAATACCGAACTCGGGGCGAATGGGTTGCGCCGATCGACGGCGCGCCGTACAGCGACACCGGAAAGATTACGGTCGAACACCGGGCTGCGCTGCATGCACGGCCGCGCCGGAGCCGATCCGAGGCGCGCCGAAGCCCCACCCACGACCCGGCCGCGAACGATATTGCACAGCGAAATGAAAATGTCCGGCGGCGCCGAGCCCGAACGTCGATCCAACGTCGAATGACGCGGCGCCACTCCGGCCGCCGGCCGATATCACTTACACGAGAGGCACACATGAGCGACTACATCTACCTGTTCCGCACCACGGCTGACGCCCGGCGCGCGGCGATGGGAAGCCCGGAGCTTGCCCAACAGAGCATGCAGCGCTGGCTCGCATGGCTGCGCGATCTGGAAACGAAAGGACACGTCAAGGACAGAGGACAGCCGCTCGAGAACGAAGGCAAGGTGGTGCGCGGCTCCAAGAAGGTGATCACCGATGGCCCCTTCCCCGAGGTGAAAGATCTCGTCGCCGGTTTCATGATCGTCCAGGCGCGCGACATCGCGCAGGCCGCCGAGCTCGCCAAGGGATGTCCCATCCTCGAGGGGGATGGCGCCGTCGAAGTGCGTCCCGTGATGGCAATGAATTTCTAACCACCGGCAGCGCCGCGCCGGCGCCCAACGTGGCCGGCGCGGCGCATCGCGTCACGCGATGCAGCTCGACGAGCATCTCTTCCGCCGCGAATCGGCGCGCATGGTGGCCGCCCTCACCCGCATCTTCGGCGTGCACAACTTGTCGCTCGCCGAGGATGTCGTGCAGGACGCGTTCTGTCGCGCGCTCGAGGTCTGGAAAGTGCGCGGCGTGCCGGACAATCCGTCGGCGTGGCTCATGGCCACCGCCAAGAATCGCGCACTCGATGTGATTCGTCGCGAGCGCACCGCGACCACGTTCGCGCCGGAAGTGTCCCGCATGTTCGACAGCGAGTGGACGCTGGCGCCGGTCGTCGACGAAGCATTCGCCTCCGAAGTCATCCGCGACGAACAACTCCGCATGATGTTCTCCTGCTGCGACCCGCGCCTCAAGGAAGAAGTGCAGATCGCGCTCGTGCTCAACATTCTGTGCGGGTTCGGCGCGCAGGAAATCGCCGGCGCGTTTCTCGCCGGCCGCGCCGCGGTCGAAAAGCGCATCGCCCGCGGCAAGCAGTCGCTCGCGACATCGCAACGCCTGTTCGATCTCACCGACGACGATGTGGCGGACCGGCTGCCCGTCGTGCAGCGCGCGCTCTATCTGCTGTTCAACGAAGGCTACCACAGCGTGTCGGCCGACACCGTCGTGCGCACGGAGCTGTGCCGCGAAGCCATCCGCCTCACGGAGCTGCTCGCCGCCGATGCGCGGACGGGCACACCGGCCACGTGCGCGCTCGCGGCGCTCATGTGCCTGCACGCGGCGCGCCTGCCGGCACGCATCACCGGCGCCGGCGAGCTGAGCGCGCTCTCCGACCAGGATCGCTCGACGTGGGATGCATCGCTCATCGCCCACGGATTGGCGTTGCTCGACGAGTCGGCACGCGGCGCCGACGTCAGCGTGTACCACCTCGAGGCCGCGATCGCCGCCGCGCACGTGCAGGCGCCGAGCGTCGATGGCACCGATTGGCACACGGTCGTCGAGCTGTACGATCGGCTGCTGGCAATCGCGCCTTCGCCGGTCGTCGCGCTCAACCGCGCGATCGCCGTGGCCCAACGGGACGGCGCGGCCTCCGGCATCGCCGAGCTCGAGGCGATCAGCGACGCCGACCGGCTGGCCGCGTACCCGTTCTATCGAGCCGCGTTCGCCGAGCTGGAGCTCCGGCGCGGACGAACCGCCGAGGCACGCGAGCACTTTGAGGCGGCCATGCGCCTCGCGCGCAACGCGGCCGAGCGCCGGTTCTTCCAAAAACGCGTAGGGTGCTGCGGCTCAGACCAATGAGTACCGGATGGTGGCACGCGCCGTGCTTGACTAGGCGGCGAAGTGGAACACCCATCTCACACGCCCGCACAACCGGATCGACGCGTCATGCGCCGGAGTCATCGGCTGCGCCGGATCGCGATCGGCGTGCTGGTCGCGGTTGTCGTTCTCGTCGCCGTCGTTCCGACGGCGGCGCTACTTGCTCTGCAGAACGGCGTCGTCGCCCGATGGGCGGCCACGCAGGTGCTCGCGCTCGTCAATCCGTACAAGGGACGCGTGATCGCCGTTCAATCGGTGACGGGCGACTGGTGGAGCGGACTCACGCTGACCGGCGTGCGGCTGCTGCCGGCGGACCGGTCGCCGGCGATCTCGATCGACACGGTGGAGGCGCGGTATGCGTCGTTGATCGACGTCGTGCGCGCGCGCTCGCTCTCGTCGCTCGTCATCGCGGGCCTCTCGGCGAGCGCGACGCAGTCGCGTGCCGGCGCCTGGGATCTGCTGACGCCGTTCGCGCGGCCTCCGGCGCCGCCGCGCGCGCCTAACGCGAAGGCGCCGGCCACCTTCAGCGTCGGCCGCCTCACCATCCGGCGCGCCGCGCTGGTCGCGGCGCCGCGGGCGGACACGGCCACGGGCCGCCGCCACGCGCCGTACCGCCTGGATGACCTGCTGGTGTCGGCCCGCAACGTTCGGTTAGGCGCGACAACCGCCGTGCGCCTCGACACGCTGCACGCGCGCATCGATCCCGCGACACCCGGCCTGCCGCCCCTCGCCATCGACGCGACCGGCGCGCTGACCGGCGGCCGCCTCGAGCCCGCGCGCATCACCGCGCGCGGCGGCGACACGTTCGTGAGCGCACGAGGATCGCTGACCTTGCCCGACAGCGCGCACCCGCATCTGCGCAACGTCGACGTCGCGATCGATGCCCAACCGGTGCGCTTCGCCGACCTCTCGATCTTCGTGGCGGGACTCGCACCGCACGAGTCGGCCACCGTCCATCTCGAGGCGCGCGGCGCCCTCGACACGCTGCGCGTGGCCGGCGGGGCGGAGATCGAACGCGGCGGACGCGCCACGATCGGCGGCGTCATCACGACCAGCGCGACCAACGTGCTCGACTCGCTCGACGTGCGACTCGAGGATGTGAAGCCGAAAGCGATACTGGCCAGCGCCACCGACACCGGCAGCGTGAGCGGCACACTCGCCGTGCGCGTGCACGGCCAGTCGCTCCGCACGGCCGACGGCGCCGCCCAACTCGATCTCGCGCCCACGGTGCGCTACGGATCCTACACGGTGCGCGATCTCGCTGCGCGCGCCGTGATGACGCGCGGTGTGGTGCGCGCGACGCTGCATGGAACGCTGCGCCCGTGGAAGGTCGCGGCGACGGCCACGCTTTCTCCGTTCGACACCACGCGGGCGCACGACATCCGCGCGCACGTGGTCACGGTGGGCGCGCACCCCGCCGGCATCGATTCGGCAGACGTGCACGCGATGCTGCACGCGCGGACCATCGCGTTTTCGCTCC
>DAHUXU010000648.1 GCA_027307005.1 Gemmatimonadota bacterium | reverse complement strand
CGATCGTGCCTGCGCCATGCGTGCCTGCGCAGCCTGTGCGCTGTCGGCGCTGTGATCCGCCGGCGGCGTCGCCGGTGCGGGCGCCGGAGCCGGAGCAGGCGCCGGTGCAGGCGCTTGCGCGACTTGTTGCGGCGCATGGTGGCATGCCGACAGCATCGTCGACACGGCGAGCAGCGCCGCGGGGGCGAGGCTCTTGCGGGACATAGTACAGCGCTCCTGTGGGTGGGGACTTGACGGCAGTTGAATGGGACCCAATCTATTTTATTGGACGAGTCACGCAACGGGCCATCACACGGCCGCGAATACTTCTTTGTGCTTCCGAACGGGGACGAAGCGCGCTGGATGCGCGATGCGCGTTACCGCGACGCGAGAAAGCGCCGGTACGGCGCTCCGAACACGATGACGTGGAAATGCGCCGGATGCCGCTCTTCGGTGGCATCCACCACCCGTGCCGATTCCAGCGTCAGCAGCGCGTGACGCAGCCACACGAGGCACGCGCCGGCTGGGCGATGCAGATCCAATGCGATCCCCGCCGGATGCACCGAGAGGGGTGAGCTGTTCGCCGGCTGACGGCGCGTCGGACGGACGGCGCTGGTGATCTCGAGTGGCGCGCCGCATGCTTGGTGATATTCGGCCGCCAGGCGCTCGACGAACGTCCGCGTGGTGGGCGTGACGTAGGGATAGCTGACGCGGTGCAGCGTGTAGTGTCCGTTGGGCCTGAGCCGCACGAGGTCTCCATCGCGAACCGCCCGCCGCACGTCCGCCGGCGTCCGGTACAGCTCGAGGTCGTGATGATTCGCGTACGCATACGCGAACTGCACGGCGCGGTGGGAGCCGCGAAGGGATTGTGCGCTCGAACGAGTGAAGGCCAGGCCCAACAGAAGAACGGCAAGCCCGGCGGCGCTGTGGAGACGGCGACGACGCATGACGACGTGGTGGGAGATGCAGACACGTGGCTGACGCGCAACTGGCGAGAGACGATCGACATCCGTCTCGCGTTGCGCGACGAGAGGACAGAAGGTAAGCGGCGCGCCGTACGAGCGCCAGGCGGTGCGTGATGCCCAACGACGCATCGGGACAAGGAGACGACAATGCAGCCTGAATCGGAGGGACGGCAGGACCGCGCCACTGGCGCGACACACGGACGCGAGACGCGCACGTGGCGCGATTCACGGATCACGAGAAACGGCGCACGCACGCGAACCGAGGAAGCCCGGTCGGTGCCCGTATCCGTCGAGCCGCGCCCCGTGCTCTGGACACCCGAAACACCGCCGCCCGCCGCGTTGGGCGAAGCGCGCGCGCGCGACCGCGCCCGCGCGGCCATCGCCGCACTCTTCGGCCCGCCCGAGATGCGCCGCTTCTCGGTTCGCTACTGGGACGGAACGGTCGAGCCGCAGGCGGGGGACGCGCCGGCCGCATTCACGCTCGTCATCCGGTCGCCCGGGGCGCTCCGGCGCGCATTCCTCACTCCGTCCGAGCTGCACCTCGGCGAGGCCTACGTGCGCGGCGACATCGACATCGAGGGCAACATGGAAGCCGCCGCGGAACTGGGCGACGTGCTGCGCGCTCGGGTGTCATCGCCGGCCATGCTGCTCCGCGCCGCGCGCGCGCTCGTTGGGCTGCCGCGCGATCACGTGCCCGAGCAGGCGCACGAGCGCCGACCCGGATTGTCGCACCAGGGACTGCGCCACTCGCGCCGCCGCGACCGCGCCGCCGTGCGGTCGCACTATGACGTCGGCAACGAGTTCTATTCGCTCTGGCTCGATCGCGACATGGTGTACTCGTGCGGCTATTTCGTCACGGGCGCGGAAGACATCGACGCGGCGCAGCACGCCACGCTCGATCTCCTCTGCCGCAAACTGCGCCTCCGGCCCGGCGAGCGCCTGCTCGACATTGGATGTGGATGGGGCGGCTTGATTCGCCATGCCGTGCGCAACTACGGCGTCCATGCGTTGGGCATCACGTTGAGCGAGCAACAAGCCACGCTGGCGCGCGAGCGCATTCACGCCGAGGGCCTCGAGGGACGATGCCGCGTCGAGGTGCGCGACTACCGCGACTTCGGCGACGGCGTCCAGTTCGACAAGGTCGTCAGCGTCGGCATGTTCGAGCACGTCGGACGCTCCCGGCAGCAGGAGTATTTCCGCACCGCTGCAAGCCTAACGAAACCCGGCGGCCTCTTCCTCAACCACGGCATCGTGCGCGCGGAGGAAGCCACGGTCTTCGGACGCCTCAAGCGGCTGGCGTGGCGGCAGGGTCCGTTCATCCAGCGGTACGTCTTTCCGGATGGCGAGCTCGTGCCGTTGGAAACGGCGGTGCGCTGCGGTGAGCGTGCCGGCCTCGAAGCGCGGGACGTCGAGTCGTTGCGCGAACACTATGCGCTCACGCTGCGGCACTGGGTGCGGCGTCTCGAGCACGCGCGCGACGCGGCGGTCGCGAGGGTCGGCGAGCAGTCGTACCGGGTGTGGCGCTTGTACATGTCGGCATCGGCGCACGCATTCGCCAGCGGACGCATCGGGTTGGCGCAGGTCTTGTTCGCCAAGCCGGACGCGCGCGGACGCGTGATGCTGCCGCGCACGCGCGCCGACATCTACTCGCCGCGCA
>DAHUXU010000642.1 GCA_027307005.1 Gemmatimonadota bacterium | reverse complement strand
GACGTGTTCCCCGAATTCGCGCCGCCGCAGGTCACGGTGCAAACCGAAGCGCCGGGGCTGTCGGCCGGCGAGGTCGAAGTCCTGGTCACCAAGCCGATCGAGGGCGCGATCAATGGCGCGGCCGGTGTCGCCGTGGTCCGGTCGCAATCCATTCAAGGCCTGTCCGCGATCACCGTGGTGTTCAACTCGGGCATGGACGTGTATCGCGCGCGCCAGTCGATCGCCGAGCGGTTGGCCGAGGTGAGCCGGCGCCTGCCGTCGGCGGCGCGCACACCCGCGCTCACGCCGCTCACGTCATCGACCGGTACCGTCCTCGTCATCGGGCTCACGTCGACCGCGCGCACGCTGCGACAGCAGCGAACGTTCGCGGACTGGACGCTGTCGCCGCGCCTCCTGGCGGTGCCGGGCGTTGCCCGCGTCTCGGTGCACGGCGGCGACGTACGCCAGCTCCAGATCCAACTGGATCCAGCGCGCCTCCGCGCATACGGTCTCAGCATTTCAGATGTCGTCGCGGCGGCGAGCGAGGCCACGGGCGTGAAAGGCGCCGGCGTGATCGACAACGCCAACCAGCGCATCGTGGTGCGGTCGGACGGGCAGCTGACCACGACCGACCAGCTGGCGCGCAGCGTGGTGCGCGAGTGCGGCGGCGACGTCCTCCGGTTAGGCGACCTGGGCCGGGTGGTGGAAGGCGCGGAGCCGGCGGTGGGTGCAGCGTCGATCGACGGCGTGCCCGGCATCGTCCTCACCATCGATGGCCAATTGGGCGCCAACGTCCGCGAGCTGTCCACCGCCGTCGAATCCGCGCTGTCCGACCTCGCGCCCGCGATTGCCGCCGACAGCATCACCCTGCACCCCGCGCTCTTCCGGCCGGCCGGCTTCATCAATCTCGCGCTCCGGAACGTGACGCAGTCGCTGTACATCGGCGGCGTGCTCGTGGCGCTGGTGCTCATGCTGTTTCTCGCCGACCTGAGCGCGGCCGCCATTTCACTCACCGCGATCCCGCTGTCCTTGTGCACGGCGATCGTCGTGCTCGACGCGTCGGGTCTCACGATCAACACGCTCACCTTGGGCGGCCTGGCGATCGCCGTGGGCGAGGTCGTCGACGACGCGATCATCGATGTCGAGAACATCGCGCGGCGCCTGCGGGAGAACCGGGCGTCGCCCGCGCCGCGGCCTGCCGCCGCGGTGGTGCTCGATGCGTCGCTGGAGGTGCGGTCGAGCGTGGTGTACGCCACGTTCATCGTCGCGCTCGTGTTCCTGCCGGTGCTCGCGCTCACCGGCGTGCAGGGCGCGATGTTCCGGCCGCTCGCGCAGTCGTACATCTACGCCATCATGGCGTCGTTAGGCGTCGCGCTCACGGTGACGCCGGCGCTGGCGCTCACGCTCCTCTCCGTTCGGCGGCACCGTGTCGCGGAGCCGCGGCTGCTCGGAGGGATCAAGCGGGTGTACAGCCGGTGGCTCGCGGCGCTCGAGCCCCACCCGGTGGCGGTGATCACGGCGACGGCGATCCTCATCGCGGCGGCGCTGGCGGCGATCCCGTTCTTCGGGTCGACGTTCCTGCCGGCCTTCAACGAGGGACACCTTCGGGTGCACATGTCGGCGGTGCCCGGTACGTCGCTCGCCGAGTCGCTCCAGCTCGGCCGCACGGTCTCGGCGGCGCTGCTCGCGGACAAGCGCGTGCGCTCGGTCGCGCAGCGCGTGGGCCGCGCGGAGTTAGGCGAGGACACCTATGGCACGCACTACAGCGAGTTCGAGGTCGACCTCGTGCCCATGAACGGCGCGCAGGCGGAGGGCTTCGAACGCGACCTCAGGCGGACGCTGTCGCAGATCCCAGGCGCCAGCTTCGCCATCATGCCGTACCTCACCGAGCGGATCGAGGAGACCCTGAGCGGCGCCGAAGCGCCGGTCGTGGTCAAGTTGTTCGGCGACGACCTCGACAGCATCGACGCCGCGGCGCGGACCGTGAGCGGCATGGTGCGGCGCGTGCGCGGCGCGGTGGACGTGCAGGTGAGCGCGCCGCCGGTCGTCCCGCAAGTGCTCGTACGGCTCGACCCGGGTGCGCTGTCGGCGGCGGGCATTCCTAACGGAGAGGCCCTGACGGCGATCGAGGTGGCGCTCGAAGGCGCGACCGTCGGGCAGGTGTTCGAGGGCAATCGGTCGACCGATGTGGTCGTGCGCATGGACCCGGCATTGGTCTCGCGGCCGGAAGACCTGGCATCGATTCCGCTCTCCGGTGACGGTGGCCGCATCGTGTCGCTGGGCCAGGTGGCGGACATCGCCCGCACGACGGGCCGCTACTCGATTTCGCACGAGGGCGCCCGGCGGCTGCAGACGGTGACGGCCGACGTGGAGGGGCGCGACGTCGCGTCGTTCGCCGCCGACGTCGAGCGGCGGCTGCGCTCGACGGTTCGGCTGCCGGCGGGCGTCTATGCGGAGTTCGGCGGGTCGGCGACGGCGCAGAAAACGGCCGAGCGCGAGCTGCTCACGCGCGGGCTGCTGGCGGGTGCGGGCATCGTGCTGCTCCTGTCCCTCGCGTTCGGCGATGCGCGCCGAACCCTGCTCGTGCTGGTGAACATCCCGTTCGCGCTCGTCGGAGGCGTGCTGGCCGTGTTCCTCACCGGCGGCCTTCTGTCGCTCGGCTCGCTGGTGGGATTCGTGACGCTCTTCGGCATCACGACGCGCAACGCGATCATGCTCATCTCGCACTACGATCACCTGGTGCGGGTGGAGGGCGAGAGCTGGGGCCCCGCGGCGGCGTTGCGCGGGGCGGCCGAGCGGCTGGGCCCGATTCTCATGA
>DAHUXU010000622.1 GCA_027307005.1 Gemmatimonadota bacterium | reverse complement strand
GATTCCATTGGCCCTCGTCGTGCGTTCGGCCGGACACGGTGACGCATGCAGTTCGCGATTGGCGGCCGCGGGCCGAACATCGACCCGGGCGCGGTGATCGCGCCGACCGCTGTCGTGCGTGCTTCGCCCGAGGTGTAATCGTGGAGACAGGTACTCGGGGTAATTTGACGAGTAGATCAGGGAGGAGGCCGTTTCCATGCGTACCATCGTGATCACGCTCTGTGTGTCGGCGCTCCTCGCCGGCGCGCCGGCAGCTGTTGCCGCGCAGACAGCGGCATACACACGCGACGTACCAGACTCACTGCTCAAGATGGCGAAGGTCACCGAAGCAAAGGCGGCTGCGATTGCGCGGCGGCGCGTGCCTAACGGTACGATCCGGAGCCTCGAGCTGGAACGAGAGCGCGGCAAGCTGATTTACTCGTTCGAGATCAAGGTCGCGGGTAAGGCCGGCATCACCGAAGTCAACGTCGATGCAATGACCGGGCGCGTCGGCCCGCTCGAGCACGAGAAGGACTGAGGGACGTCCTGGCGCGTTGCTGTTCGGCGATGTCGTTGCGATCAGACGCTCAACGTCTGAGACGGTCGCGGACTTCGGCGAAGCGCGGGTGCGCCCGGAGCGGCGCATACAACGGCATGTACAGAGCAAAGCCCGCGAGTAACTCGTGCGCGTCGGCACTGCGGCCGGCGAAATCGACAGCGTCGTCCATGCGGCCGGCCGCGATCGCGGCCAGCGTGAGCGCCGAGTACGACGGCGGCTCGTACTCCGAACGCACGACGATCTCGCGGAAATAGGCGTCGGCGCGGCCCATATCGCCCCGCGCGGCCGCGGCATACGCGGCAACCGCCAACACCAATGGTAATCGCGCCGAGATGTCGATGGCGCGCCGCGCATGCCGCAACGCGCTCTCCGCGTCACCCGTCTCGGCGCAGACCATCGCGAGTGTCGTTAGGCCGAGGATCGAGTGCGGTTCCAGCTCGACCGAGTGCCGGGCGGCGACGAGCGCCTCGGGCGTGCGGCCGGCGATGTCGTACACTTGCGAGGCCAACGCGACGACCGTCGGGTTGCGCGGATCGTCCAGCTGCGCGCGCCGCGCCTCGATCGCCGCTCGCTCGATATCCCCACACCCCATGACGAGACCATACAGCGCGAACATGACGCGCGCCTCCGATTGCACCGGACTCACCGCGAGTGCGCGCTCCCAGTAGCGAACGGCCGCGCGCGCGTCCCAGTCGAACGAGAAGGCGATGACGGCGCGCACGGCCAGGGCATCGGCCAAATCCGGCTGGATCGCGAGGGCCGCGGCGATCGACTGCTTGGCGCGCGGAATCGCCATCTCGGCCGCGGCGCGATTGAACGTGGCGAGCAAGCGGCACGCCTCGGCGATCGCGGCATGGGCGCGGGCGTGCGTCGGATCGAGCTCCACGACACGCTCGAGCAGTGTGATCGCACGGTCCAGGTCGACGCGCCGCCCAACGATCGCGCGCGCTTCGAGGAAGAGCTCGAATGCCTCGACCTGCGCCGGCGTTGCGCGCGCGCGCTGCTTGGCGGCCGAGGTGTCGAACGTGACTTGCAGTTTGGCCGCAATCGCGGCGGCAATCTCGTCCTGCACGGCGAATACATCAACGAGCTCTCGGTCGTATCGCTCGGACCAGAGATGATAGCCGTCGGCGACGTCGGTGAGCTGTGCGGTGACACGAAGCCGGTTTCCTGCTTTGCGTACGCTGCCTTCCAGGACTGTGGCGACGTTCAGCTTCTCGCCGATGGTGCGCAGGTCGCCACGCGTGCCCTTGAACGAAAAGGCCGACGTCCGCGCTGCGACGCGAAGCCCATCGATCTGCGTTAGGACGTTGATGATCTCCTCGGAAATGCCCTCGCCCAGGTAGTCGCTTCCCTTGTCGGCGCTCAAGTTCTCGAACGGCAGTACGGCGATCGACTGCGCCGGCGCGCGACCCTGCACTGGCGTCGATGTTGACATGCTGGCGCGCAGCGCGTCGCGCAGGTCGGCGGCCGTCTCGAATCGGTCCATCGGCGTGCGGGCTAACGCTTGGTGGACGATGCGCGCGAGCGGACGCGACACCGCGTCGCGCAGCGCGGTCACGTCCGCAGGCGTCTGGACGAAGCGTTTCGCAATCACCGATTGAGCGGTCGGTCCGGTGAACGGCGGCTCGCCGACGAGCATTTCGTAGAGCACGCATCCGAGCGAATAAATGTCGCTGCGTCCGTCGATGGATTCGCCCACAGCCTGTTCCGGACTCATGTACGCAGGCGTGCCCACGCTCATGCCGACCTGCGTGAGCGCGTCGCCGGCCACGTCGCTCAGCGCTTTGCCGATGCCGAAATCGGCCACGAGCGCGTGGCCGTCTTGCAGCATGATGTTTTCGGGCTTGATATCGCGGTGTACGATGCCCTGGCGGTGTGCGTGGTCGAGCGCCGCCGCGATTTCGGACGCAATGCGCACGGCGTCCGCGACGGGGAGCTGCCGATCGGCGATGAGGCGGTCGCGCAGCGAGTGCCCTTGTACGTTAGGCATCACGTAGTACAACGCGCCGTCGCTGTCGCCGGAGTCGAAGAGCGGCAGGATGTGCGGGTGCGCGAGCTTTGCCGCCAGGTGGATCTCGCGCAGAAACCGTTCGCGCCCAACCGACTCCGCGAGGTCGGCGCGCAGAATCTGGACGGCGACATCGCGGTCGTGCGTGAGGTCGCGTGCGAGGTAGACCGTCGCCATCGCGCCGGCGCCGATTTCGCGCTCAATGCGATAGCGGCCGGAGAGCGTGTTGGGGTGAAGGTCGTTGCGGACGGAGCTCATCGGAGGTGCGTGCCGGACGCGTTGTCGAGTGACGGCTTCAGTGCGGCGGTGCAAGCCACCCTGATGCGGCCGCCAATCGGATGTAATGGAGACGTAAAGCGGAGCGCCTGCAAGACGCGACAGAGCCACGGACGGGCTCGGTTCCTCGTGCATTGCCGTGTCTCGCTGCAAATTTGGAGGCGCACTTTCGCGAGGACACATGTCGCACGTCAAGCTGGACCCTCGGTCGCTCGCCGGGCGGTTGCGCGCCGCGGCGCTCGCTTTTCCCGAGACCACTGAGGATTTTCCGTGGGGCGAGCGCGCGTTCAAGGTGCGCGGAAAAGTGTTTCTGTTTCTGCACGCTGAGGGAAGCGGCGTGCGGTTCTCGGTCAAGCTTCCGCATTCCTCGGCGGAGGCGCTCGAGCTACCGAACGTCGAGCCGACCGGGTACGGTCTGGGCAAGCACGGATGGGTGACGGCCGACGTGGATGCCACGCGTGACGCGCCGGTCGAGACGTTCGAGGCGTGGCTGGCCGAGAGTTATCGGGCGGTGGCGCCGAAGGGCGTCCTCGCCAAGCTCGACGAGCCGAAACGGACGAGGAAGAAATAGCAGGCGTCAACCGACGTATCGCACTCGGCGCTCACCGACTGGGGCCTGCGACAGGTATCGGTTTGGGGCGCGCGATACGATTCTCGACGTGGGCTGCGGCGGCGGGCGAACGGTGGTCAAGCTCGCCGCGCGCGCGACGGGGGGCGTGTCCACGGCATCGATTTGTGTTGGCCCAACCACTTGGGAGTGATTACCGATGCGCGTGCGCGTGACGATGGCTCTCGTTGGTCTGCTCGCGACGTCGCCTGCTCAGGCGCAGCCGGTCGCACCGCGCGACTCGTTGCTGAACCACCTCATTGGCCATTGGGTGCTCAGAGGTCCGATGGCGGGCAAGTCCGTCGTCCACGACGTGACCTTCGCCTGGGTGTTAGGCACGGAGTACGTGGAGATGCACGAGGTCTCGCGCGAGCGTGCGGCGTCGGGCGCTCCGGCCTACGAGGCCATCGTGTACCTGGGTTGCGACCCCACCACGCACGAATACGCCGCGATGTGGCTCGACAACACCGCGTACGGCGCGTTCGCTCCCGCCGGCATCGGTCACGCTCAGGCCGCCGCCGACTCGATTCCCTTCGTGTTCACGAGCTCGCCCACCAGCCGGTTCCACAACACGTTCGTGTACGATCGCGCGTCGGACAGTTGGGCATGGCACATGGACAACGACGACGGCGGCGCACGCCGCCCCTTCGCGCGCGTGACGCTCACGCGGCACTGATGCATCGCATCGTGATCATGAGAAACTCCGGCTCCGGCACGGGGACGGTGGACACTCGTCTATCGGCAGCGCTCGGGATTCCGACGAGGTACGTCAGTGTCCCATGGCCTTGAGGATTACGCGCTTCGGCCGGCGGCCGTCCCACTCGCCGTAGAAAATGCGCTGCCAGGGGCCGAGGTCGAGGCGGCCCCCGGTTACCGGCACGATCACTTCGTG
>DAHUXU010000617.1 GCA_027307005.1 Gemmatimonadota bacterium | reverse complement strand
GCATGAGCGCCTACGAGATCCTGCTGAGCGAATCGCAGGAGCGCATGCTCGTGGTCGCGAAGCAGGGACACGAGCGCGCGGTGCGCGACATTCTCGCCAAATGGGATCTCGCGGCCGAGGTGATCGGCGAAGTGATTGCCGAGCCGGTGTATCGCGTCACCGAAGGCGCGCGCGTGGTGGCCGAGTTTCCCGGCTCGCGGTTGGTCACCGACTGCCCCGTCTACACGCCGCCGGCGGCGGAGAGCGCATCCATTCGCGCTCTGCGCGAGCGCGACGTGCACGCGATCGCCGAACGTCCCGAAGAGCGCGATCCGGTGTGGACGCTCGAGCGCCTGCTCTCGTCGCCGACGATCGCGAGCAAGCGGTGGGTGTACCGCCAGTACGACACGACCGTCCGGACGAACACCGTGGTGTCGCCCGGTGAGGGCGATGCGGCGGTGATGCGTCTCCGCGGGACCGACAAGGCGATCGCGATGAAGACGGACGGCAACGGGCGGTACGTCTACCTCGACCCGCGCACGGGGGGCCGTGTTGCGGTTGCGGAAGCTGCGCGCAACGTCGCGTGCGTCGGCGCGCGGCCGATGGCGATCACCAACTGCCTCAACTTCGGCAACCCGCGCCGGCCCGAGGTGTTCTACCAGTTTCGCGAAGCCGTGGCCGGTATGGGCGAGGCGTGCCGAGCGTTAGGCACGCCGGTGACGGGCGGCAACGTGTCGCTCTACAACGAGAGCCCGACGGGCGCGGTCTATCCGACGCCGATCATCGGCATGGTGGGTTTGGTGGATTCGCTTTCGCACGTCACGCGCTCCGCGTTCCACGTGGATGGCGACGCGATCGTGCTGTTGGGCGAGCCGACCGATGAGATCGGCGCGAGCGAATATCTCGCGCGTGTGCACGGCGTGGTGGCCGGTGCGCCGCCCGCCTGCGATCTCGCACGCGAGCGCGCGCTGATCGACGCGCTGCTCGAGGCGATTGCGGCCGGCGCGGTGCACTCCGCCCACGACTGCAGCGACGGCGGCCTGGCGGTGGCGCTCGCCGAGTGCGCCATCGGCGACGCCGAGCGTCAGTTAGGCGCTGAGCTCGACCTGTCGCGATGGAGCGGCCTGCCGCTGCGGGCGCTGCTGTTCGGCGAGGCGCAGGGGCGCATTGTCGTGAGCACCGCGGCGCCCGACCGCGTGATCGAGGTCGCACGCGCACGCGGCATCCCCGCGGCGCGTATCGGCACGGTGCGTGCAGCGGCACAGGCCCTCGAGATTCGTGTCGGCGCCCGGAGCTTCACGGCGCCGCTCGCGCGTCTCGCGGCCGCGTACCACGACGCGATTCCACGCATCATGTCGCGGTCGACCGGCGAGACGGCCGTGTTGGAGCAACACCCTCAACCATCGGCATCGTAATCCATGTGCGGAATATTCGGAGTGCACGGAGCCCAGGACGCCGCAGGGCTCGTGCACCTGGGACTCTATTCGCTGCAGCATCGCGGACAGGAGTCGGCGGGCATCGTCGCCGTCGATGCGGACGGCGTCGCGCGCGCGAAGCGGCGGATGGGGCTGGTGTCCGAGGGACTGAACGTGCTCGATGAGCTCGCCGGCACGCTGGCCATCGGCCACACCCGGTACAGCACGGCGGGCTCGTCGTCGATCGACAATGCGCACCCGGTGCTGGTGCGCTTTCGTGGCGGATACATCGCGCTCGCCCACAACGGCAACATCGTCAACGCGAGCGAGCTGCGCCGCGAGCTCGAGGATGAGGGTTCGATCTTCAGCTCGACGATGGATTCCGAAGTGCTGGTGCACCGCATGGCGCGGTCGAAGGCCGAGCGGCCCGACGACCAGCTCGCCGAGGCGTTGCAAGGCGTGGAGGGGGCGTTCTCGCTCGTCGTCGCCAGCGGGAACACGCTCATGGCCGCGCGCGACCCGCGCGGCTGGCGTCCGTTGGTCATCGGCCGGTTAGGCGGCGCGGTCGTCTTCGCCTCCGAGACCTGCGCGCTCGACATCGTCGGCGCCGCGCACGTGCGCGACGTGCAGCCGGGCGAGATCGTGATCGTGGATGCCGACGGCCTGCGCTGCCGCCAGGCGCTGGCGCCGCGCGACTCCAGGCGCTGCGTGTTCGAGTACGTGTACTTCGCCCGGCCCGACAGCCGCATCTTCGACGGCGGATCCGTGGACCGAGCGCGCCGAGCGTTAGGCAGACAGTTGGGCCGCGAATGCCCCGCCCCCGGCGCCGACCTCGTGTTCGGCGTCCCCGATTCCGCCAACGCGGCTGCGTTAGGCTACGCCGAGGAGACCGGACTGCCCCTCGAGCTCGCGCTCATCCGCAATCACTACGTCGGCCGCACCTTCATCCAGCCGTCGCAGGCCGGACGCAGCCACAAGGTGAAGGTCAAGTACAACCCGGTGCGCGAAGTGCTCGAGGGCAAGAAGGTCGTGATGATCGATGACTCCATCGTGCGCGGCACCACCACGCGCGGTCTCGTCTCGCTCGTCCGCGCCGCCGGCGCGCGCGAGGTGCACATGCGCATCGCGTCGCCGCCCGTCACCGGGCCGTGCTACTACGGGATCGACACGCCCTCGCGCGAAGAGTTGATCGCCGCCAACCTGTCCGTGGACGACATCGCACGGCACATCGACGTCGACTCCCTCGGCTACCTGTCGCTCGAGGGGATGCTGGCCGCGGTGCCGGGCGGCCCCGAGGGCTTCTGCCACGCCTGCTTCTCGGGCGACTATCCGACGCCTCCGCCCACCGATCCGGACAAGCTGCGCTTCGGCTGCGGTTGTTAGGCACTGGGGCCGCCCGCCCGGCGGCCCTCCGACATTCATCGCGGAGACCCGATCGTCGTGTCCAGGCTCGTCTATTTCTTCGGTAACGGCACAGCCGACGGCACCAAGGACATGAAGGCGGTGCTCGGCGGCAAGGGCGCCAATCTCGCCGAGATGACCAACCTCGGCGTCCCCGTGCCGGCCGGATTCACGATCGCCTGCGACGCATGCGTGTCGTACCTGAAGACCACACACGAGCCACCGGGTCTCCGGGAGGAGGTTGCCTCGCAGCTCGAGCATCTCGAGCAGGCCGCGGGCCGCCGGTTAGGCGATGCCGCCTCGCCGCTACTCGTGTCGGTGCGCTCCGGCGCGCCGATCTCGATGCCCGGCATGATGGAGACCATCCTCAACCTCGGCCTCAACGACCGCACCGTCGTCGGCCTGGCGCGGGAGAGCGGCAAGGCGCGCTTCGCCTACGACTCGTATCGCCGGTTCATCCAGATGTACGGCGACGTCGTATTGGGCGTGCCGATGCAGGAGTTCGAGCGGCTGCTCTCCGCCAAACGCAAGGACCAGGGCGTGGAGACCGACGCCGAGCTGAGCGAAGACTCGCTGCGCAATCTCGTCGAAGAGTACAAGTCGCTCGTGCAGCGCACACTCGGCGCGGAGTTCCCCATGGATCCGCAGGTGCAGCTGTGGGGCGCGATCGAGGCAGTCTGGAAATCGTGGACGCTCAAGAAAGCCGTGGACTACCGCAAGGTCAACGGCATTCCGGAAACGTTAGGCACAGCCGTCAACGTCGTCGCGATGGTGTTCGGCAACATGGGCGACGACTCGGGCACCGGCGTCGCATTCACGCGCGATCCGTCCACGGGCGAGAAGCGGTTTTTCGGCGAGTTCCTCGTGAACGCGCAGGGCGAGGACGTCGTGGCCGGCATTCGCACCCCGCTGCACATCGATCAGATGGCCGAACGCTTGCCCGATGCGTACACAGAGCTCATGGCGACGCAGAAGCGCCTCGAGCAGCACTACCACGACATGCAGGACATCGAATTCACCGTCGAGCGCGGCAAACTGTACTTGCTGCAGACGCGCACAGGCAAACGCACGTCAGCGGCGGCCGTGCGCATTGCCGACGAGATGGTGAGCGAAGGGCTGATTCAGAAGCGCGAGGCGGTCCAGCGCGTCGATCCGTCGCAGCTCGACCAGTTGCTTCATCCGATCATCGATCCGTCGGCGCACGCGAAGCCGATCGCGACCGGTCTCCCGGCGAGCCCCGGCGCGGCAAGCGGGCGCGCAGTGTTCGACCCCGACGTGGCCGAGCAACGCGCCGCGCAGGGTGAGCCCGTGATCCTCGTGCGCGAAGAAACCACGCCCGAGGACTTCCACGGAATCGTGGCCGCT
>DAHUXU010000200.1 GCA_027307005.1 Gemmatimonadota bacterium | reverse complement strand
CGACGACCTGCTCGATCTGTCGCGCATCGAATCCGGCGGATGGCGGCCGAACCCCGCCCCCGTCGACGTCGCCGCGATCGCCGACGACATCTTCCAAGCGACCCGCCGCGCACGCACCGACCACGCGGTCACACTCGACGTCGCCATCGATCCGCGCGCGCCGACGGTGTACGCCGATCCCACTGCCCTGCACCAGGTCGTCGCCAACCTCGTCGAGAACGCGGTGCGGTACACGCCCGCCGGCGGTTCTGTCACCGTGTTCACCGCGCCGGCAGATGGCGGGGCCGGCACCTGGGTCGGCGTGCGCGACTCGGGAATCGGCATCGCGGCCGAGCATCTGTCGCGCATCTTCGAACGCTTCTATCGCGTGGACCCGGGCCGGTCGCGGGACGCGGGCGGCACAGGGTTAGGCCTGGCCATCGTGCGGCATCTCGTCGAGGCGCACGCCGGCCGCGTGGAAGCGGACAGCGCGCCGGGTCGCGGCACCACGGTCCGCGCGCTCTTCCCCGCCGGGCCCGCCCCCCCGGCTGGTGATGCCGACGCGGCGCGCGATCCGCGCCGCCTGGCTGTGACGGGCCCGTGACCCGAACGACGTCGCGAGCGTGATCTGCACCACGCATCCATTCACGATCCGAAAACGGAGTGAATGTATGCTGTGGTCTCCGCAGGTCGCCATCGAGGCACATCCGCAGAGCGCAACGGTCTATCTCACCGGCCGGGTGTCCGTCGCCGCGCTGATCGGTGTCCTTCGCCGGTGCGACTCGCTGCCTAACGGCGTCTGGTTGCTGCGCGTGGATGCGTCGGCGGCCGAGCCGTTGGACGCCGGCGAGCACGCGATCCTGATGCACGGACTGCGCCGGTGGCGGGCCGCGCGCAGCGGCGCGGCACAATCGAGTCCCGCCCATTTCCTCTGTCTCATGCGCGACGCGCGCGACCGAGCACGCCGTGACCCGACCGTGACACGGTCACGGTCCTTGCGTTACGCCGCCGATGCACCGTTCCACACAACAACTTGAGAGGAGCTTCTCGTGACTGACAGGTTCACGCGTGCCGCAGCCTTGGGCCTCACGGCCGTTTCGATCGCTGCTGCGACCGCCATCGCGCAGGGCGCCGACCTGACCGGAGCCGGATCCAGCTTCGCCTATCCGATCTACTCGAAATGGGCGTCGATCTACGCCGAGAAGACCGGAGTGAAAATCAATTATCAGTCGATCGGGTCGAGTGGCGGCATTCGCCAGCTCTCCGATGAAACCGTCGACTTCGGCGCATCGGATGGGCCGATGACCGACGAGCAGATGTCCAAGGCCAAGGGCGGCCCGATCCTGCATATTCCGACCGTGCTGGGCGCGGTGGCGATCACGTACAACCTGGCCGACATCCAACGGCCCTTGCGCCTCACCGGCCAGGTGCTCGGCGACATCTATCTCGGCAAGGTCACGAAGTGGAACGATGCGTCGATCACCGCGCTCAATCCGGGCGTGAAGCTTCCCGGTTCGGACATCGTGGTCGTGCACCGTTCCGACGGCAGCGGCACCTCGTACATCTTCACCGACTATCTGTCGACCGTGAATCCGGCGTGGGCGAGCGGCCCGGGCACGGCGCAGTCGATCAACTGGCCGGTTGGGTTAGGCGGCAAGGGCAGCGAGGGCGTGACCGGCCAGGTGAAACAGACGCCGGGCGCGATCGGCTACGTCGAGCTGTCGTATGCGAAAGAGAATCATCTGCCGACGGCGCTGATCAGGAACGCCGCCGGCCAGTGGGTTGCGCCGACCATCGCCGGCGTCACCGAGGCCGCCGCCGGCGCCGCGGCGAAGCTTCCGGCCAACACCGATTTCCGGATCTCGATCGTGAACGCGCCGGGACGGGCCGCCTATCCGATTTCGTCGTTCACGTGGGTGCTGCTGTACAAGCGTCCGGTCGATGCGAAGAAGGGCAAGCAGCTGGTCGACTTCCTCCGTTGGGCAATTCACGATGGCGAACGGGAAGCGCCGTCGCTCGACTATGCGCCGCTGCCGCCGTCGATGGTGGCCATGCTCGACAAGCGGCTGAACGAGGTCAACGTCGCGTCCAAGTAGCACTCACTTCGATCCCGGCACCTTCACTCTCGACGACAATCCATGCCCACGTTCCGCCAGTTGCTCGCCGCGGCCGCGGCGATACTCCTCGCTGTGCCTCACGCACGCGCCCAACAGTATGCGAAGGATTCCACGAAGGCCGACACCGCCGCCACGAAGCCGAAGACGCCGGCGCTCGATTTCTCGGGGTGGCTCTTCGGCAACTACCAGGTCGAAACCGATGATGCGTCGCAGAAGGCCAACGGCGGCAGCCACGCCAACAAGTTCGATATCGAACGTGCGTACCTGACGTTCAAGATGCCGGCCGGGAAGCGGATGAGCGTTCGCATCACGACGGACATCCAGCAGGGCCAGGGCGATGCCAACGCGTACCAGGGATGGTTCGTGCGACTCAAGTATGGCTATCTGCAGTGGGATTACGCGCTGCCGGACTCGAACGGATTCTCGGCGCTGGCGCGATTCGGCATGCTGCACACCGTCGTGATCGACCACGAGGAAGGCTTCTGGCCCCGCTGGGTCTCGAAGACGTCGCTCGACCGGCTGAGCTTCTTCTCCTCGGCGGACCTCGGCGCGGCGACGCAGCTGACGCTGCCGCACAAGTTCGGCGAAGTCTACGGCACGATCACCAACGGCGCGGGCTACCAGGCGCCCGAGGCGAACAGCTTCAAGGACTTCGCGCTGCGCGTGTCGCTCACGCCGTTCGGCCAGTCCAACAGCTACTTCAAGACGCTGACGATCTCTCCCTGGGGCTACTTCGGGAACAACGCCAGCTCGTTCGTGAACGACCCGACGAATCCGATCTCGAGCGGCCTGGCGAAAAACCGCTACGGCGTGTTCGTCGGCATCAAGGACCGGCGGGCTCAGTTAGGCGGAGAGTGGGCGGAAAAGAAGGATGACTCGGATGCCGGGAGCCCGGACGCCCTGGATCAGATCGTGACCACGACCACCGGCCGGTTGTACGATGGCTTCGCCGTGCTCCGTCCCTTGGAGTGGGGCAGCAATCACGGCACGGTTCCGTCGATCGGCATTCTGGCGCGCTACGACCACTTCACGCCCAGCACCGCGGCCAGCGGATATCAGGAGTTCTGGGTCGGCGGCATTTTCTGGGACACCACGCCCAAGACCTCGTTCTCGCTCGACTACCAGAAGACGACGCCGAAGGGCGGCCTGTCCGGGAATCCGACGGAGCTGTGGTTCATCCATTGGCAGGTGCTGTTCTGATCGGAGCGAAGCGCGGGCCACCGTTAGGCGCCCGTGAGTGATCGGGAATCGTGAGACGGCCGCTGCGCGGCCTCCGGGCGGGAACCTCCATGTTCCTCCTGGGTCCGTGCAGCGGCCGGTTCGTCTGCCCACCGACGCGCGATCCGGAGCGCACTCAACGCGTCCGTGACGATGTCGTTACAGCCCGCGTGCTGAACCGCGCGAGGGCGTCATGCACCTTTCTCTCGTGCACGTCCCACGACACCGGTTTCGGGGAGCTCTGACATCGTGACCCTTCGCAGGACAGCCACAATTGCGGTCGTCGCCATGGTTCTGTCCGCTTGCGGCGGCGGGTCGCCGAGCCGCACCGCCTCGGGCGACGCGCCTCACGCAACGGCCGGCGCCGGCGTCGACCTCACGGGCGCCGGTGCGACCTTCCCCTATCCGATTTACAGCAAGTGGTTCTCCGACTACGCCCAAGAGACCGGGGTCCGGATCAACTACCAATCGATCGGGTCGGGCGGCGGTATCCGCCAGTTGAGCGAAGGGACGGTCGATTTCGGCGCATCCGACGCGCCCATGTCGGACGACGAGCTTGCCAAGGCCAAATCTCCCGTGATGCACTTTCCGACCGTGATCGGCGCGGTCGCGGTGACGTACAATCTGCCGGCGGTCACGACGCCGATCCGCCTGAGCGGCGACATGCTCGCCGACATGTTCCTCGGGCACATCACCAAATGGAACGACAGCCGGATCAGAGCGGCAAATCCGGGTGTGGCGCTGCCGGCCGCCGACGTGCTGGTCGTCCACCGGGCCGAGGCCAGCGGCACGACGTACATCTTCTCCGATTATCTGTCGGCCGTTAGTCCGGAGTGGGCGCGCGCGCCGGGCAAAGGCAAGGAGCTGTCCTGGCCGGTTGGCATCGGCGCAAAAGGAAACGAAGGCGTCGCCGGCCAGGTGAAGCAGACACCGGGCGCCATCGCCTATGTCGAGTTGGCCTACGCGGAGCAGAACCATCTGCCCACGGCCCGGATCGAGAACGCCTCCGGCGCGTTCGTTGCGCCGTCGATGGAGTCGGCCACCGCCGCGGCGGCGGGCGTCGCGGAACGCCTGCCTAACAACACCGACTACCGCATCTCCATCGTGAATGCGCCGGGCGCAGACGCGTATCCGATCGCGTCGTTCACCTGGCTGCTCGTGTACCGCACGCAGCGCGACGCGACCAAGGCAAAAAAACTGAAAGATTTCCTGCACTGGTATCTGCACTCCGGGGAAGGCAGCGCGGCGTCGCTCGATTATGCGCCGCTCCCGGATGCGATGCGGACGCGGCTCGATGCGCGCGTCGACTCCGTCGGCGGCGGCACGTGAGCACCGCCCCGATGTCGCCAACGGTGCTGATGGCCGACAACGGACCGGGTACGGTGGTCCGAATTCACGGCCGTCACGTGGGTGATCGTGTGTACCGCGGGACGATCACCTTCTTCGCGGTGTGCGTGCCGTTGCTGGTGGCGCTGATCGCCTGGGAAATCGCAGTGGCGGGCTGGCCCACGTTCCGGCACTTCGGTCTCTCGTTCCTCACGTCGAGCGACTGGGATCCGGTCAAAGAGCGCTTCGGGGCGGCGCCGGCGATCTACGGCACGCTCGTCTCGTCCGCCATTGCGTTAGTCATTGCGACGCCGCTCGCCGTGGGTGTCTCGGTGTTCCTGTCCGAGTGCGCTCCGCGGTGGATGCGGCAGCCGGTCGGGTTTCTCGTCGACCTGCTGGCGGCGATCCCCAGCGTCGTGTACGGCCTCTGGGGCATCTTCGTGCTGTTGCCGCTGCTGCGCGATCCCGTGATGCCGTTCCTGCGCGACACGCTCGACCTGGGGAAGACGCCGTTCTTCAGCGGCCCGGCGTACGGACCGAGCATGCTGGCCGCCGGGCTCATCCTGGCGATCATGGTGCTGCCGTACATCGCCTCGGTGTCGCGCGAGGTGCTGCTCGCGGTGCCCCGCGCGCAGCGCGAAGCGGCGCTTGCGTTAGGCGCGACGCGATGGGAGACCATCTGGCGCGCCGTCGTGCCCTATGCCAGGTCGGGCATCATCGGCGGGATCATCCTCGGGCTGGGTAGAGCGTTAGGCGAGACCATGGCCGTGACGATGCTCATCGGCAACCGCCAGCAGATCTCGGCGTCGCTTCTCGCGCCCGGGTACACGATGGCGTCGCTCATCGCCAACGAGTTCAGCGAGGCGAGCAGCGACGCGCACCTGTCCGCGCTGATGGCCGTCGGCTTCACGCTGCTCGTCATCACGATCATCGTCAACGCGATCGCCCGCTGGTTGGTGTGGCGCGTAGGCGGTGGCGCCGCCTCGAAACCGCTATGACCGCGGGCGTCATTCGCACCCAGCGGCCGAGCGCGCGGCAGCGCGCCGTCAGCGAGCGGGCGCGCAAGAGTCTCGGACGCCGCCGCGCCGTGAACGGCGTCATGCTCGCCGTCCTCGCGACGGCTGCGCTGATCACGGTCCTGCCCCTGCTCTTCATTCTGGGCCACCTCGTCACCAAGGGTGCCACGTCGCTCGACCT
>DAHUXU010000560.1 GCA_027307005.1 Gemmatimonadota bacterium | reverse complement strand
CGATCTCACGATGAAGAAGGGGCAGCGCGTGCGGTGGTATCTCATGGCGTCCACCAACGACTTCGATTTCCATGCGCCGCACTGGCACGGCAACACCGTCGTGTTGAACGGCATGCGCACCGACGTCGCGCAGCTCGCAATGATGCAGATGGTGAGTGCGGACATGATTCCCGATGACGTCGGCACGTGGCTCTTTCACTGCCACGTGTCCTTCCACAACGAGGAGGGAATGGCGGTCCGCTACCGCGTGACACCGTGAGAACGGACAAAAGACGGACAGGGCCAGGCAGCACCGGACAGGGACCCCGGTGGTGTCCGGGTTTGTGCCGCCCTGTCCGCCCTTGCGCTCCCCTCAAGTTTCCCTACCATCTGAACAGGGCCAGCCGAGCGCAGCAGATTGCAGTCACAACACATGCGGTCATGAGCGGCGACGCCGCGGCGCCAGTCAGCGAGATGCGATTTCGCAGACTGCTGGAGAAGCTTCCGGCGGCGGTACACGTGTGACGCGCAGGGACTGATCACGTACTACAATGAGCGCGCGGTCGAGTTGTGGGGCCGCGCGCCTGCATTGCACGATCCTGTCGACCGGTTCTGCGGGTCCTTCAAGCTGTTCTCGCCCGACGGTGCGCCGATTCCGCACGAGGAATGTTGGATCGCGCTCGCGCTGCGGAACGATCGCGCGTACGACGGCCGGGAGATTTTCATCGAGCGCCCAGACGGCAGCCGGCGTGTGGCGCTCGCCCATGCGAATCCCATTCACGACGATGATGGCCGCTTGGTGGGCGCGGTGATCGTGTTGGTCGACATCACCGATCGGAAGCGCGCCGAGAATGCGGTGAACGATGCCAACCGCGCGCAGAGCGAGTTCCTCGCGGCGATGAGCCACGAGCTCCGCACGCCGCTCAACGCGATTGCCGGCTACGTCCAACTGCTCGCCCTCGAGGTGCACGGACCGCTTTCGCCGGAGCAGCACCTCGCGCTCAAGCGGGTGCAGCGCAGCCAGCGCTACCTGCTCTCGCTCATCAACGACATCCTGAACTTCGCGAAGCTCGAGGCCGGCCGCGTCGAGTACAGCACGCGCGACGTGCGGCTCGTCGATGCCGTGGCGGAAGTGAGTCCGATGATCGAGCCGCAGCTCGCGGCCAAGCGTCTGCGCTACGAGGTGCGCATCGATCCCGCGATCGTGGTGCGCGCCGACGCCGAAAAGCTGTGGCAGATCCTGCTCAACCTGTTGTCGAACGCGGTGAAGTTCACCGAGTGCGACGGGCAGATCACGGTGGACACGGGCGCGCGCGGCGATGGCAGCGGCCCAACGGGCGTCGTGTTCCTGCGGGTGAGCGACACCGGGGCCGGCATTCCGAGCAATCGCCTCACGGCGATCTTCGAGCCCTTCGTGCAGATCCAGCGCAGTCTCACCAACAGCAGCGAGGGCACCGGACTCGGCCTCGCTATCAGCCGGGGATTGGCGCGCGGGATGGGCGGCGACCTGCGCGTGCGCAGCGTGGAGGGCGCCGGCGCCACCTTCACGCTCATGCTCCGGGCCGGCCGGCGCGCCGAACGGAGTTAGGCATCGAGCGGCGGCGCGCCGGTGAGTGCGGCGCTCAGATCCCAGAGGCGCCGGCGAGCGGTTGCGTCGTGCGAGCGGCGCGAGGAGCGCGCGGGGCGGCAGCGCTCGAAGTATCCGCCCGTTACTGTTTTGAGCTCTGGAGCCGACGCAAGGTAGAGGGCCGAGCGTGAGCCGCGGTCTGCGTTAGGCAGCAAGGGGCGCCAGAGGGCGCGCATCCAGTCGGGCGACTCGCGCATGAGGCCCGTGTTCACGTAGCCCGGGTGCAGGCAGTTCGCGGTGACGCCGGTCCCCGCGAGCCGCGCGGCGAGCTCGTAGGTGAAGAGAACGTTCGCGAGCTTGGACTGCGCGTACGCGCGCACCGGGCCGTAGCCGCGCTCGAGCTGGAGGTCATCGAAGTGGATGCGGCCCATCCGTTCCACGCGCGATGCGACCGTTATCACGCGCGCCGGCTCGCTCGCGCGCAAGAGCGGTGCGAGCAGCGCGGTGAGGAGGAACGGAGCCAGGTGGTTCACGGCGAGCGTTTCCTCGAAACCATCGACGGTGACGCGTCGGCGACGCGCCTGGATGCCGGCGTTGTTGACGAGCACGTGGAGGCGCGCGTGGTCCCGCGCGATCTCGGCTGCTGCTCGGCGCACCTGGTCGAGCGAGGCGAGATCGGCGATCACGAGCGAGACCTTCTCGTTGCCGGTCTCCGCGCGCACGCCGTCGCGCGCTGCATTGCCGCGGTCGATATTTCGGCAGAGCATGACGACCGTTGCGCCCAGTCGCGCGAGTCCGGCGGCCGTGGCGAAGCCGAGTCCCGAGCTCTCGCCTGTGACGAGGCATACGCGACCGAGCATCGAGTTCGAGAAGGCGGGGGTGGCGGAAACCATCACGCCGTGAAGAATACGTGCATGGCTATCCAGTACGCGATCATCCGATGACAGATTCCGTTGTGCCTGCGCGGCTCCTCGCCGTGTTCCTGCTCGTGGGAACCGCGCTCCTTGGCGCCGGGTCCGTGATGCACCCCGTGCTCACCGGCGCGGGCGTCGGCTCGGCTGACTTGCGTGTGATTGCCACGACGCCGGGCTGGCGTCTCATGCATCTCTCGATGCTCACGGGGTCG
>DAHUXU010000557.1 GCA_027307005.1 Gemmatimonadota bacterium | reverse complement strand
GGCCTTGTCGAGCACCTGGTTGAGCTCGCGCGACATCGACGGCTGCGCGCCGCCCGACTGCCTCGGATACCGCTCCACCTCACGCTCGAGCCTGGCTCTCAAGTCCGTGACGTTGGCGCCGAGTTTGTGGAGCAGAGGGATGACGATGCCTTCGTCTTGCCCAAGAAGCGCAAGAAAGAGCTGCCCGTCGTACACGAGCGGATTGCCGTTGCGCCGAGCCATGGCGATGGCCTCGTTGAACGCCTCCGCAGCCTTGACTGTAAGCCGATCCGGGTTGATCATCGCTTGGGATACCTGATAAAGTGCTTTAATAGATTTGATCTAAGTTATTGTGCACACGCAGAAAGCAACGTTTGTACCACGTCGGTGTGCCATTTCGGCGGAATTGGCGACTGCATGGCGACAGCGGAATCGGCGCAGTCAACACATTATCCACATAGCGTCTCGCGTGCGAGCGCGCAATCAGGCGATAGGGTACCCCCCTATACTTTCCCTCGCGGATTTCTGGTCGCGGCGCATCGCTGGCGCCCTACTGCATTGGTGCCGGCGGCATCCGTTGGTCGTGAGAACCGACGTGCAGCGGAAGCCCGTTGACGCGTGGTGAGGCAACTCGGTAGCGTTGCAGCCAATGATTGCGCGTCGCTTGGCGGTTCTCTTGTCGATCATGATGGTCGCGTGCATCGGCTGTCCGGGTACGAAGATGCCGACCTCTTCTGTGGATGACTCGACGTTCGTGAGAACGATGGTCGAGTTGCAGCGGCTGCAGTACGACTCGACGTTGGACAGTCTCATGCGCGATTCGACGAGGCGCATCATTCTGCGGCGTCATGGGCTGACGACCAGTGAGTTGGTGCAAGCGGCCCGGGCAATGGCGTACGATCCTGCGCGAGCGGAGCGGGTCTGGACGGCGATCAGCAACGCAAGGACGCCGGGCGGATTCAAGCCGCTCAGGCGGGCAACGACACCGCAGGCGCCGCAGCATATCGCCACGCCGTCGAGGCCCTGACCCATTTCGCTGGGTGATGCGCTGCGTGGGTGTCGCGTACTCAGCCGCAGGCCTCTCCTGAAACCAGAAGCGCGGCGACGACTCAGTGTCGTCACCGCGCTTCGAGCGCCCGCACAAAACCGGCCGGGCTCAGTGGATCAGGATCAATTTCATCTCAGCACAATCATTTTTCTGCCGAGTGTGTGGCCGTCGAATTCGATGACGTAGATGTAGACACCGGACGGCACCTGACGAGCTGTGTTCATGTAGTTGCCGTTCCAGAACGCGGTGTACGATCCGCAAGTCAGGGTGACGTTCACGACGGGTCTGCCACTATCGGTATTGCTTGTCGAACCTCCTCCAGCACTGGATCCGGTGGTGCCTTGCAGGACCGGAATCCCGACCAATTGTGCGAGTACGTTGTAAATCCGCAAGGACACACGGTGCTGCCGGCCTGCGTCTTTCGAGCAGGTAGGTGGATCTCCGATCGTAAAAGGGATGACCGTGGCCGGATTGAAGGGGTTCGGGAAGTTCTGCCCGAGCTGCACCCCGAGGTTTCGCTCGCCAGCGGTAGGAGGGGAGATTGTGGTCCCCTGCGCCGCCGCCGAAGTCGGCACGAGCGTGCCTAGGGCAAGCACGGTAAGCAGCGCTGCCCAGCGGTGCTTCATGTGCCTTCTCCGACTGACGATAAAGAAAGCCTGTGGGGACACTCCTGCCAGTGGTTGTACCAACGTGCGAACCGTCGGCGAACATAGGCCGCCTGTAAGACAGTGTCAAGAAAGGCGAATGCCCTCTCTCTCTGCACTTACGCGCGGCCCGGTCGGAGTGCGGGGCCCGAGGACTCGACCTGTCGCTCGTCGCTGTGTGAGACCGGTGCGATCGGCGTATTCGAGCAGCGGGATGAGGTATTTGCGCGAGACGCCGAGGGCATCGCGCAGCTCGGACGGGGATTTTTCTTTGCCGTCGGCCATTGCCGAACGCAGCACCGATTCCAGGCGATCGAGAGCCGGAGTTGCGTAGTAGCGATCGGGTGCGACCTGGATGATGCGTCCCTGGCGTTCGAGCAGTTTGAGGACGGACACGCTGTCCGGGCCGAACTGTTGCGCGAGCTCGTCCACGGACGGTGGTTCGCGGTCGGCGTGGTCGAGGGTGCGTGCGATGTCGTCGAGTGTCGTTTGCGCGCGTTAATCGAGGGTGGGCGTCCATCCGTGGCGCATCACGAGGCCGCCGGAGACGTCCACTTGGTGTCGGTCGAGCAGCGTCGAAACGATGAGGTCGGCGAGGGCCGGGTTGGCGGTGGTTTGTGCGCGGACGGATTGCAGCGGCGCTCCGGGATCGAGCGGATGGTGTGCGTGGTGCTCGTCGACGAGCGAGGCGAAGCGCTGCTCGAGCGCCGACACGATCGGGGCGGCGTAGAGGATGTCGCCCATGCGTCGCGCGTCGCCGGCGGCCGTGGCCAGCGCCTCGACGTCGGCCGGGTGGGCGCCGACGCGGACGGGAAGCGTCGACACCGCGACGCCTAACGGGCCGGCGTGCCGGAGGACTTCTTGCAGGCGCTGGGCCGGCGTCGCTGCGTCGACGGTCCACGGGCGCGCGCGGCGCTGCGGCGGTGACGGGTCGTCGATCACGCCGCCGCCGATGGTGGTGAGCGGCGACGCGCTGCGGAGCACGAAGCGGTCGCCGGCTCGACCGACGACTGGAGCATCGAGGACGACGCGCGCGTGTTTGCGTCCTCCGGGCGCGAGCGCGCCACCGGGGGCGACGATGCGGGCGCCGATTTCGACGGTGCCCAGGTGGAAGCGGACGGTGGTGCGGGGCCCGAGTGCGCGCGGCGCATCGGGGAGCAGCGCCACGTCGGCGAGCAGGACGGTGGACGGCATCCAGGCGTCGTCGGACACGAGGACGCTGCCTCTGCCTAACTCCGCCACGCCCACGGCGGCGAGCGCGATGGCGGCGCGGGTGCCGGGCAGCGCCGCCTCGACTGCCGCGCCGTGGGACTCGATGTTCCGGACGCGGGAGGCCGCCCCGCCGGGCAAGATGCGCACGGCGGCGTCGCGCGTTAGGCGCCCGCTCCACACCGTTCCGGTGACCACGGTGCCGGTGCCGCGCACGCTGAACGCGCGGTCGACGGGCAGGCGGAACACGTCGGCGGCATCGCGCGCCGGCAAGGCGCGGGCGGCTGCCGCGAGGGTCGACCGGAGCACGTCCAATCCGCGGCCGGAGACGACAGAGGTTTCGACCATCAGCGCGCCCTCGAGCGCCGTGCCGGCAACGAGCGCGTGCACATCGTCGCGCACGAGCGCGAGCCAGTCGTCGTCGACGAGGTCGCACTTGGTGAGCGCGATCACGCCGCCTTTGACGCCGAGGATGTCGAGGATGGCCAGGTGCTCGCGGGTCTGCGGCATCACGCCTTCGTCGGCGGCGATGACGAGGAGCACGAGGTCGACGCCCGTGGCGCCGGCGAGCATGTTGCGCACGAAGGCTTCGTGGCCGGGAACGTCGACGACGCCTAACACGCCTCGGGCGCCGAGGTCGAGCGGCGCGAATCCGAGATCGATGGTGATGCCGCGCCGCTTTTCTTCGGCGAGGCGGTCGGTGTCGACGCCGGTGAGCGCTTTGACGAGGGCGGTCTTCCCGTGGTCGACGTGGCCCGCGGTGCCGAGAATCACGCCGTGCTCCAGGCGCCGAGCTCCCACACGTCGAAAGCGTTGAGGGCGCGTCCGTCAGCGACGTGGTGGTGCAGGAATTCGCGCAGCAGGCGCTGGTGCGCGCGGAGCTCGCGCGGGACGAGCGGCGCCGACGCGCTGCTGCCGGTGTCGCACCATGCGCCGATCGCCGCGCGTGCGTTAGGCGGCAGCGCGCGCGCGCCGGGGTGGTGGGCGGCGCAGCGCACGCACAGCACGCCGCCGGCGGCGTGGCTGAACGGCGCCGGCGCGTCCTGGCCTAACTCGTCGTGGCAGAGCGCGCACGCGTCGAGCGACGGCGCGAAGCCGAGCTGCGCCACGAGCCGCCACGCGCCGGCCAGACCGGCTTCGCCCGCCCGGGCAGCGTCCGACGCGGCGATCTGATCGAGCGCATCGGCGAGCGCGTCGAACATCGCGTCGTTGGTCTCATCGGCCGCGCCGAACCGCAGCACGAGCTCGACGAGCGCCGAGGCGCTGGCGAATCGTCCGAGGTCAGTGCCGATCTCGGCGCGCCCGTTCGCGATGTCGAACGCGCCGAGGGTTTGGAGCTCCCTGCCCTGCTTGAGGTGGATCTGCGCCGCGCCCTGGGCGAAGAGATCGAGGGCGGTGCCGAAGCGGCTCTTGGCGCGCCGGGCGCCCCGGGCCATCGCGGACTGCACACCGGCGTCGCGCGTCAACAGGCGGACGATGACGGAGGTTTCGGAATAGTCGAAGCAGTGGAGGACGATCGCCTCCGTCGTAAGGAGCATCCAGAAACCTACCAGTCGGAGAAGACCGGACAAAGCCGACAGGCGGACAAAACCGACAGGCGGACAAAGCCGGACAATGCCGGATTAACGGCGACAGGCGGACAAAACGGACAAAGCCGGACAATGCCGGATAACAGCAAGCGCGGAGGGCAGACGAAGCCCGATAACGCTCGTACGAGCTAAAAGAACTCTAAATTCCTCAACCTCCTTTCGTCTCTACTTTCGTGCGTGCCTTATCCGCCTTACGCTGTACTCCGGCATTGTCCGGAGTTGTCCGCCTGTCGCCTTACGCTGTGAATCCGGCATTGTCCGGATTTGTCCGTTTTGTCCGCCTGTCGGATTTGTCCGCCTGTTGTCCGCCTGTTGTCCGCCTTCAGTCGTGTCCGGCTGTTAGGCGGAATCCGATGTCGAGCGCCATGCCTGGTGCGCGGAAGCCGAAGATCGGAGCGTAGCGCGTGCCAAACACATTCGCGATCCGCGTCGTGAACGTGAGGCCGGGCGTCGCGCCGTGCGCGTCCATGATCGTCAACTCGCCGGCGAGATTCCAGAGCGTGTACGATGGCGCCTCGACGCGCACCGAGTTCAAGAAGTCGACGTCCACGCGGTTGCCCACGTAGCCGGCGGTGGCGAAGAGCGCGGCGCGCGGCGAGGGACGATACGCCAGTGTCGCGCTGGCGAGATTGGTCGGGCGGCGCTGCAGCCGCTGGCCATCGACGAATTCGGCGGTGGGGCCGCCGTCGATGCCCGCGTCGGTCACGCGCGTGTGCTGCCAAGTGTAGCTGCCCGTGAGCGACAGCCCGCGCCACGCAGCCGTGCGCGCGCTCAGCTCGAG
>DAHUXU010000553.1 GCA_027307005.1 Gemmatimonadota bacterium | reverse complement strand
CCATGATGCGTGCGAGCTCGGCCTGCCGCAGGAAGCGTCCCCGGCGCGTCTTTTCGCGGTCGAGCGCGCGCATGAGCAACTCGATGGCTTTCTCGGGGCGGCCGCCGCGCACTTCGGCGGCGGCGCGCTCCAAGCCGGCGCGTCCCTCGCGTTCGCGCGCCTCGCCGCTGACCAACGACGGCGACGCCACGGGCAGCTCCTCGCTTGCGTCGTCGTCGCCGATGATCTTCTCGTCGCGCAGCCACGTGAGCGTGGGGCCGGTGGCCGTGGGCATGTCGTCCATGAGCGCCATGGAGGGCAGCGACGGAATGGCGGCCAGGAGCGTGCGCAGCTCGCTCCGGATGGCCGACGCGACGATCGCGTAGTCTTCGCCTAACGCCTGGCAGGCGGTGAGCGTGTAGCGCTGCAAATCGAGCCACCCGCGACCGACCGCCGTTCCCATCACCGTCTCGGACGTCTCGAGCAGCTGCTCCCACGCCGAGTCGAGCATGAGGCCGCGCAGCTGGGTGCGCACCTGCGTGGTGGGCGCCTCGAGCAGCTTGGGATCCGGGGTGCTGCCGGCCGCGCGCAGCTCGCCCCAGCGCAGCGCGCGGAGCATGAGATACGCGGCGGGACTCAACGGCTCGGTGCGGCGCAGGAAGCGCGCGGCCGAGATGACACGCGAAGCCGCATCGTTGCGGTCGGCCGGCTCGGCCGAGAGCAGGCGCCCGCCGTCCGCCGCGCCGCCTAACGCAGCGCCCGCCGCGCCATCGGCCGCCGCCGCGACCGGCGCCGCCTGGACCGGATCCGGATCCTGCTCGAGCTTTTTCGCCAGCAGCTGTCCGACGACGCGCTGTTCTTCCTGCAGCACGTCGCGGAGCTTGAGGAAACTGGGCGCCGCATCGCCGAACTTCTCGCGCGACAGGTCGTCGAGCGACTGGAGCGACGCGAGCGTCGCGTCCACGTCCGATGCGAGCTGCTTGACCCACACTTTCGGCGTCTCCGCGAACGCCTTCTCGAACTCTTCGATCGTCGGCTTCCGGGCCGCGATGGCTTCCTCGCGCCTGGCGCGCTTGGCCGCATCGGCGTCCGCGTCCTGCTCCGTGCCGATGCTCCGCGCCTCGGCGTACTGGAAGTACGAATGGCCGGCGCGGTTGAGCGGGACCGACTTCACCGGCACCTCGAGCCTCAACCCGAGCCACTCGAGGGGCGCGGCGCGCATCTCCACGTCCCCGTCTTCGACCACGGGGTAGACGTGGTCCCAGAACCGGTCGATCAGGCCGCGCGTCATGTCGAGCGTCGCGCGGAACGAGCCGAAGCCTTCGCGGCGGAGCATCGCTTCGCCTAACCAGGCGGCGAGCTGCAGGTCCTTGGTGCGCGTGGCCAGCGCCTCGCCGGCGAGTTTGATGACGAGCGGCCAGTCGGCGAGCTTGCGCGGGTGCTGCCACTCGCCTTGGGGCGCGTCGTCGTCCTCGCGGCGGGCTTCCTTGATTTTGTCGTAGATCGGATCGTAGCGCAGGTCCACGCCCGCCGGATTGTCTCCGGCGATCGGGTTCAGCAGATCATCGCGGAGCGGCATGGATTCGATCAGGACGTGGTCGCGGGGGCGGACGCGGGCGCGATGTCGAGCTCGCGCACCTCGAGAATCGGGTACTCCTCGCCGTCGACCAACAGCATCTTCTGCCCAACGGGAATCGCCGTGCCATCCGGCAGCTCCCGCCATTCCGTGACCCGGCCTAACCGAACGTGGTCGTTGGGATCTTCCGCGCTCAGCGGCGTGAGCGCCGGCAGAATCACCTCGCCGAGATCCAGGCCCCTGAAGAGCGGACCCGTCTTGAGCACGGCCGGCGGCCACATCAGATCGCGCAGCCGCGTGGGCGGCGACATGCGCAGCGACGCGATGTGCGCCAGCGGCAACAGCGTGTACTGGCCGGCCGCAAAGACCTCGAGTCGTGGCCCGATGCGCGGATCGCCGTCGACGAGCGACGAGAACGGCATGCCGTTGATCGTCCCCGACACGTCGGCGGCCGACGCCGCCACCGGCGGCACCGCGTTCTCCTTGAACATGCGGTCTCGCGTTAGGCATGCGTGCAGCGCGCTGCCGTACAGCAGCGCACCCATGCCGGCCTGCGGGCCCGCCTGCGCGAGCACGTCGAGATGTTTCTCGGCGCGACCGTACTGGCCGGCAAAACAGAGCAACTCGAACAGAAACGTGCGCCGCTGGGTGTCGGTCGGGTTGTCCCGAACCTCGACACCCAGGGCGTCGATTGCCGCATCGAGCTGCCCCGCTTGAAAGAGCTCTCGCGCCTTCATGCTGGAGCGTCGCTCCTTACAGCTTGGCGTTCTTCTTGACGTCCCAGCCCGCGATCTGCGCCGCGCCCGGCGTGCCGTCTGCCTTCTGCGGTGTGTACGAGATGTTCACCGACCCGAACGCGAGCGAGACCGATTCCGTCGGCGTGTCATCGCCGCCGCTCGCGCCCGACCACTGAATCGAGTCCACGAACACCTCCGTGAAGTCCCACTTGAGGTAGCTGATCGACTTGTCGCCGCCCGCCTTGTTCAACCACACCGACGCCTTCGGATAGTGCTTGCCGGCGCAGCACTTCTGAAACATGTTCGGGCTCGTGGAATCCGTCTTCTTCATCAAGTTGAAGCTGCTGATCACAACTTTGCCGGACGCCGCACCCTCGCCACCGGATCCGATGGTCGTCGGATTCGATGCACCCAGGCTGAACGAGTAGATCTCGATCCACTTCTCGAAACCGGCGCGCACGCTCTCGCCATCCAAGCCGTCGAGCTTGAGAAATGCGTCGAATGCCATGTCGTACTCCTCCTAGAGGGAATGGTCTCGCTACAGGACCTTCGGGATGATGCCTAACGGTGCTACTTCGCGGGCGCCGGCAGTTCCGCCACCAACCGCATGGACACACTCAGCTCGTCCAACTGGAAGTGCGGCCTGAGGAACGCGACCGCGCGGTACGCACCCGGCTTCCCGGGCACTTCCGAGACCTCGACGTTCGCTTCCTTGAGCGGGCGCTTCGCTTTCACGGACAACGGCGCGTCGTCGGTCCCCACCCCGTAATTCGCGATCCACGTGTTGAGAAACGACTGCGCCTCGCTCTTCGACATGTAGCCGCCGATCTTGTCGCGCATCATGGCTTTGAGGTAGTGCGCGAAGCGGCTGACCGCGAAGATGTACGGCAACTGCGCCGAGATCCGCGCGTTCGCGGTCGCGGCATCGCTCGTGTAGGTTTTGGGCTTCTGCGCCGACTGCACGCTGAAGAAGCAGGCGT
>DAHUXU010000192.1 GCA_027307005.1 Gemmatimonadota bacterium | reverse complement strand
CCCAACACGATGGCCGCCTCGTCGCCGAGCTGTCCCGGCGCCGCATGCAGGCGGTTGGGCGGCGCCACCGACTCGGCGCCGCTCTCCTCCCCGGGCGTGCGGGCCCGCCTGCGCCAGACAGCCCACGCGCCGAACGCAACCGCGGCGCCGGCCAGCACGACGACCAGTGCGCGGCTCGCGCCGCGCCGCGTGCGAGGCGCGGTCATCGTTCAGCCCCGCTCGAGTCGGGCGGTGCCGCCAGATCCGGCCACTGCACCGGTGGCCCCGTGAGCCAGCGTCCCACCGCCGCTTCGAGCGCCGCACCGGCCGCCGCCTCGCGGCCCTCGGCGTCGTGCAGGCCGCTCCGCGCCCGGACGAACGCCAGCCGCGCGAACGCGACGTCGGTCTCACCCACCTCGCCGCGCTCGAATGCGCGCGACGCGGCATCCAGCGTGCGAGTGGACGCACTGACGAGCGAGTCCGCCGCTGCGCGTTCCGCGCCGACCGCGCCGCACACGGCCGCGGCCGAGTCCACGGCGGCGAGGACCGAATCCTGGGCGAGCCGAAACGCCGCCGCCCGCGCCTCGCGGCGCGCCGTCGCTTCGGCGATCGGCCCGCGCGTTTGCAGCGGGATGCCGGGTGTGCCTAACGACAACACCCAGCGCCGGATGCCCTGCTCCCAGAGAATGCCGGGTCCGATCGTGACGTCCGGATATTGGTTGCCCACCGCGAGCCGCAGGTCCGATTCCGCCACGGCGTAGCCGGCCAGTGCGACGCCGACGCGCGCGTTGGTCACGAGCGCGAGCGCGCGCAGGCTGTCGGCCGAAAGCGAATCGAGCCGCGTGCAGGCGGACCGCGCATCTGGAATGACCCGAACCGACGCCACACTGTCGGCCGGAACGGCGAGATCGCGGGCGAGCGCCGCCCGCGCCGCCACGCGATCGACCTCGGCCCGGGCGCCATCCACCGTCGCCGCCTGTCGGTCGGCGTCGGCCCGGGCAACCTCGGCCGCCGACAGTTCGCCGGCCCGATAGCGCGCGCCGAGCAGCGAGGCCACCATGCCTAACTGTGACGACTCGGCCGCCCGGTCGGCCGCGCGCCGGTCGGCATCCACCACCGCCAGCGCATCGAACCGCGTGTGCTGCGCGATGTCCCACGCTTCACGCTCGAGCCCGAGCCGCGCGCCCGTTGCGGCCGCCCGCGCCCGCGCGAGGCGCGCCGACCGCTTGCCCCCGAGCTCGAGCGTGAGGCCGGCGGCGAGCGAGAACGACCACGTCGTCGACCGACCCTCGTCCGGGCGCGATGCGCGTTCCGCCGAGACATCGGCGGGCGGTGCGGGCCGCGCGCCCGCGGTGATCTCCGCCGCATGCGACGCGCGCAGCTCGGCGCGTGCCTGCGGCACGTCGGCCCGGTAGTACAGCGACGCGAGCGCGAGCTGCCTGGTGCTCCATCCGCTGTCGCCTAACGGAACGCCGCCGGCGGCAAGAAACCGCGACACGGCGGGCGCGCCCAGGCCGTGCGCGCGATACCGGGCGTTCTCGGTTGACCGGTCGAGCGGAGCGGCCGCGTAGTGCTGATACCGTGCGCATGAGGCCGCCGTCGCGACGACCGCGGCACACACGGCGACGCCCCACCGCTGCCTCGCCCGAAGAGGCGCGTCCCCATCGCTCAGAATCGATCGCAGTCGGCGCATGTCGCTACAACATTAAGCGCCGAACGGCACGACACCATGAGGCGGGAAATTTCAGGCTTGTCAGACAGAGCTTACACGACGGCCGGTGTGACACGGGAAAGACCAGGCGGACGTGACGGCGACGCCTCTCGTCAGGCGATTGCCTCCACGCTCCCGAACGACTTCCACGTTAGGCACCGAGGGCAGCGCCACTCGCGCACGGCGAGCTCTTCAACCGCACCGACCCGGCCGATGAGAAGCGCCTGGAGCGCACTCGCGCCATCGAGCTCGACTCGAGACTCTCTAAGCCAATGCCGCACCATCTCATCTTCGGCGTACACGTCGCGAAGCACAGCCAACACCAAGCGCAAACATCTCAGCCGGCGCGCAGTGCGGAGCAGCGTCGTGTCTCCGATACTGCTCAGCGGGAGTCCCATCTGCGCCGCGAGTTCCGCGTGCGTCGGGATCCTGGCGCCAGGTCCGCAAAGCCACAGCTCGAGCTCGTCCCTGCTCATCGCTTCGCTCATCGCCCATACCCTCCGCCGCCCAGTCTGTCAGAGCCCCACAACTGGCCCGCGTGCGCGGCAGCTATTACAATAGTAGTTCGGTATATCTTCGGTTTCAGAAGGTAGCGGTGAAGCTCGCGGATCACAAGGGAGTCGCTGGAGACGTCGGCTTTCTTCAAAACGAATTGCGACTGATCGCGCCGATTCGATGGGCTTCGATCCGCCGCGGCGCCGCATCGTTCGCGCATGCCGAGTTGCCTCATCACGCTGGGGCCGAGCAACTTATGCCTATGCCTTCGACACAACCGCGCCGCTGGTCGGAAGACGACGTCGCACGTCTCGTCGACGCGCGCCCGGGCCTCACGCCCCGCTACGAGCTGGTCGACGGGGAGCTGTTAGTTACGTCGACGCCGACAAACCGCCATCAGCGCGCGCTCTTCGAGCTCGCTGTCAGTCTGCGGGCGTATCTCATGGAGCAGCCCGTGGGTGAGGTGTTCGTGGGACCGGTGGACCTGCGGTTACGCCCGGGCACGCGGTTCGAGCCGGACCTGTGCGTCGTCCCGGCGCCTAACGGGCGGCTGGCGAATGCGGCAGACCCGATCCCGCGGCCGTTACTGATCTGCGAAGCGGTGTCGCCGAGCTCCTGGCGCCACGATCGCTTCACCAAGCGGCGCGCATTCCAGCGCGACCGCGTCCCCGAGTATTGGATCCTGGACGGGGACGCCGAGACGTTCGAGGTGTGGCATCCAGATGACGAACGGGCCCTGCTCGCGGCCGACCGCCTAACGTGGGCTCCGGACGGCTGCGCGGCGCCGTTCGACCTCGATGTGAGAGCCTTTTTCGCGAGCATCGCCGACGGCGCCAGGTTGCGCCGGCGATAGTCGCGCCCCATTCTTCCGGACGCGGGTTCTCCGCGTCCCCCATGACGCACACGGATTTCGCGCCGAGCATCATTCAGCCAACGCCGTCCCAGCGCCGCGCGATCGAAGCCGAGCCGCGCTCCCTGCTCGTGCTCGCCGGTCCGGGCGCCGGCAAGACATTCTGCCTCATTGAACGCATCCGATACCTGATCGAGCACCATGGGTTCGATCCGTCGCGGATCTGTGCGTTCACGTTCACCAACAAGGCGGCCGGCGAGATCGCACACCGGCTCGAATCGCGACTCGGTCCACAAGGCGGCGCCCGGCGCATCACCCGCGGCACCATCCACGCCTTCTGCGCGACGCTGCTGCGCGACTACGGCGAAGACATCGGACTCGATCCGGGCTTCGGCATCGCCGACGAGGACTATCAGTTAGGCGTGCTGCGCCGCATCGAAGGGCCTCGCCGCTGGCATCGCCGGACGCTGACGCAGTTTTCGGCGTTCCGATTCCGGAACACGACCCTGCACCACGACACGCTGGTGCTCTTCGACACGTATGAACGGCACCTCGAGCGGCGCAACATCCTCGACTTCGACCACCTCGTGATCAAAGCCGCCGAGCTGCTCGATCGCTCGCCGCGGGCGGCCGACATTCGCACGCAGTGGGACGTCGTGCTCGTCGATGAATTCCAGGACCTGAACCGCGTGCAGTACCGCGTGATCCGCGCGCTCGCGCAGGACCACCGCCACGTGTTCGCGGTGGGCGACGACGAACAGTCGATTTATTCGTGGGCCGGCGCCGACCGCGCGGTGTTCACGACGTTCGACCAGGAGTTCCAGTTAGGCGAACGCCGGATCCACCTCGAGGAGAACCGCCGCTGTCCACGCCGCGTGTTCGCCCTGGCGCGCGCGCTCATCGACCACAATCCGCCGATCTTCACCGACAAGATCGTGCCCCGGGCCGACCGCCGCGACACCTACGACGTGCACGCGATGGATTTCGAGACCGACGACGCGGAAGCAGCCTGGCTGGTCCACGACATCGCGCGCGATCGCCTCGAGCATCCCGAGCTCGACCTCGGCGATGTGGCCGTGCTGTATCGCAAGCACGAGATCGGCGAGCGGCTCGAAACCGAGCTGGTCAACGCCGGCATCCCGTGTCGGCTGGCGCCCGGACGCGCGTTAGCCGAGGATCCCGTGGTGTCGTACCTGATTGCCGCGGTGCGCGTGATCGCGTGGCCCGACGATCCACTGCTGCGCGATGACTTCCTGCGCGCCGTGCTGCCGCAGTCGATTCTGCTCGAGGCGGAAGCGATACAGACCGCGGCGGCGAACGACTTGCGCGTGAAAGTCGGACACATGCAGGCACGCCTGCCGCGCCACGACGAGCGCGGCAAGCAGATTCGCCGCGCAACGGCGGACCTGCGCAATCTCGAGGCGGTGGGCAAGCAGCATCCGTCCATCTCGGCGCTGGTCCAGGAGCTGTTGTCGCGGCGCGTGGGCATGCTGCAGTCGGTGCTGCGCGACCACCTGGATGACATCACCGACCCGGCGTCGGTGCCCGAGGTCGTGCGGCTCGCGGAGCGGCTGCGCGATGCGCGCTTCCACCGGACGCGCCTCTGGATCGCTCCGTTAGGCGGCGCGGAGGTCGCCATCGCGGCGATGCTCGGCGACTTGAACGTCAGGTCGATGCGCGGCGACGCGCCGCCGGACCCTGCCCTGCGCCTCACGGCCGCCGATGCGCCGGCGCTCGGTCTCCCGTTAGCCCTCTTCAAGGCGGCCCAACTCCTCGAGATGGCCGACACGCGGTCGGCCTTCGCGAACTATACCGCGGTCGATCTCGAGACCACGAGCGCCGTCCCGGCCACGGCGGAAATCGTGGAGATCGCCGCGGTGCGCGTGCGCGACGGCCAAGTGGTTGACCAGTATTCCACGCTGGTCCGGCCCAAGGGCCCCATTCCCTCCGACGCGAGCGCCACGCACGGCATCTATGATGCCGACGTCGCGCACGCAGCTCCCATCGCCGAGGTGTGGCCTGCCTTTCGCGCGTTCTGCGGCGATGACGTGATGGTCGCGCACAACGGCCACCACTTCGACTTCCCGATCCTCAAACGCACTGCCAAGGAGCAGGGCGGTTCGTTCGAGCTCTGCCTCTTCGATACGCTGCCGCTGGCCCGCGACCTGTTCCCGACGAGCCGCCGGCTCGGCGACCTCGCGCGCCAACTCGGCATCCCGACCGGTACGTCGCACCGCGCGCTCGACGATACCCTGGCGCTCGCCAACCTGCTGCCGGCCCTCGAGGAACTGAAGCTCTCTCGGGCGCGGAAGACTGCGTTGGTCCACATGCTGGGCCACCTGGGCGTGGCGTTGGCGCTCGACACCAGCGGGCCGGCGTGTCCGGAGGCGCTGCTGTTCGCGCGGATCGCGCGGCCGTTCGCGTTAGGCAAATACAGTCCGTGCCTGGACTGGTACGAGCGCCAGCGCGGCGATGACCCATCGCTGCCCTCGGTGGACGACGTCATCGAGCGGCTCGGCGGCGTGGCGCTCATGCTGCGGATCCGCGCCGAGAAGACGGCCGACGAACGATATCCGGCCGTGATGGCGCGCCTGCGCCGCCTCATCGCCGAAATTCCGGATGGCAGCCTCGAGGCACAGCTGTCGGATCTGCTCGAGCGGATCGTGCTCTCGCGTTGGGATGGCCACGATCCGGAGCGGGGTCGCGTGAATCTGCTCACCCTGCACTCCACCAAGGGGCTGGAGTTTTCGCGCGTGTACGTCGTCGGCGCGGAAGACAGCGAGATGCCCGGCGGCACGAGCGCCAAACCTGCTACCGACGAAGAAATCCAGGAGGCGCGACGCGTGCTCTACGTCGGCATGACGCGGACCATCGACCGCCTGGTGCTCACGCGCGTCCAAACGCGCGGCGGCAAGCCGACGGGCGGCCACCGGTTTCTCGACGAAATGGGCCTGACGCCCAAGGCCGTCCCGTGACGGAGTCCTGGACCGTCGGCGTCGGGGCGGACACGACATCGGCCGTCTACGACGCAGCGTTAGGCGGCGCGGATGCGGCGGTGTTCGTGTGCGCGCACGGCGCCGGCGGCAGCATGGCCGATCGCAGCGTCGCCGCCACGGCCAGGGCTTTCACGGCGCGCGGCATCGGCGTCGTGCGATTCAACTTTCTCTTCCGCGAGAAGAAGCGCGGCCGGCCCGATCAGATGCCCGTCCTCCAGGAGACCTTGGCCGCGGTCGTCGAGCGTACGCGCGCGGAGCTGCGACCGAAGCGGCTCGTGATCGGGGGCCGGTCGATGGGAGGCCGCGCGGCATCGATGCTCGCGTCCCAGGGATTCGCGGCCGACGGGTTGCTCCTCCTCGCCTATCCACTCCATCCGCCGGGGAAGCCCGACCAACTGCGCGACGCGCACCTGCCTAACATTACGATGCCGGTGCTCTGCTTCTGCGGCACTCGCGATCCATTCGTCACGCGCGAGCTCATGGAGCGCACGCTGCAACGAGTGACGGCGCCGTGGGAAATGCACTGGGTGGAAGCCGCGGACCACAGCTTTCACGTGCTCAAATCATCCGGCCGCACGGATGCCGCGGTGCTGGAGGACATGGCGAGCACTGCAAGAGGGTGGATCGACCGTGCGTTATGACCTGCGGGGTGCCTGATGAGCCGCCGCAGACATCGAGATGACGCAAGGGGCGCACGCCGCCTGTCGAAATGCGGGCGCGCTTTCCGTCATCTTGCATGGAGGAACCGGACTTCAGACATCCAGCGTCAACCCGCGAGTGTTATGCAATACGCATTGTTGATCTACGAATCGCCGACGGCCTTTGCCGCGCGCAAGAACGGCGACCCGGATCCGTACATCGGCGCCTGGCGCGCCTACTACAAGGCGATCATCGAGGCCGGCGTCTACGTGGGCGGCGATGCCCTCGAAGTGCCGGAGACGGCGACCACGGTGCGTCTCACGAACGGGACGCGCCACGTGCAAGACGGCCCGTGCGCCGAGACGAAAGAGCAGCTCGCGGGCATCTGCGTGCTCGAGCTCCCGTCGCTCGACGCCGCGCTCGACTGGGCGGCGCGCTGCCCCGCCTCGTCGTTAGGCGCGGTCGAGGTCCGGCCGCTCGCTCCAGCGGCGAAGTACCGGATCACGGGATGACGGGCGCCGGCGCGGACGACACGCACCGCACCATCGAGCGCGTGGCCCGCGAGTCGTACGGCAAGCTGCTGGCGCGCCTCGCCGCGCACACGCGCGACGTGGCGAGCGCCGAGGACGTGTTGGGCGATGCGTTGGTCGCGGCGCTCGCCACCTGGCCTCGCGACGGCGTGCCGCGCAGCCCGGAAGCCTGGTTAGTCACGACGGCGCGCCATTTCTTCATCGACCGCGTGCGCCACGACGAAGTGGTCCATGCGCACCAGATGCTCCCGCTGGACGCCGACGCGGCGCCGCCCGACGTGCACTCGGTCGCCGACTTCCCGGATGAGCGCCTCGAGCTGCTGTTCGTCTGTGCGCATCCGGCGATCGACCAGGCGATGCACACACCCCTCATGCTCCAGACGGTGCTCGGCCTCGACGCCGCGCGCATCGCACAGGCGTTCCTGATTTCTCCAGCGACGATGGGTCAGCGCCTCGTGCGTGTGAAAACCAAAATCCGCGTCGCGGGCATCCCGTTCGCGGTGCCGCAGCCCTGCGAGCTGCCGCAGCGTCTCGATGCGGTGCTCGAGGCGATTTACGCTGCGTTTGGAATCGGCTGGAGCGCCATGTCCGGCGCCGACGAGCGCGGAAGGGATCTGGCCGACGAGGCAATCTGGCTCGCGCGCGTGCTGCGCGAGTTGATGCCCAACGACCCCGAAGTGCTCGGCCTGTTGTCGCTCATGCTCCATTGCGTTGCGCGGCGACACGCGCGTCGCGAGCCGGACGGCCGGTACGTTCCACTCTCCGAGCAGGATCCGCGGCGGTGGTCGTTAGGCGTGATCGATGAGGCGGAACGATGCCTCGCCCGCGCGTCGGCGTGCGGCCGCCCCGGCCGGTTTCAACTCGAGGCCGCCATCCAGTCCGTCCACAGCGAGCGCGCACGCGGCGGCCCTACGAACTGGGACGCGATCGTGTTGTTCTACGAACAACTCGCCGCCGTGTCGCCGACGTTGGGAACGCTCACCGGGCATGCGGCGGCACTGGCTGAGGCGACGGCGCCCGCGGCCGGCCTTGCCGCACTCGACGCGATGCCTCGGGAACGCATCTCCACATATCAACCGTACTGGGCCGTTCGCGCCCACCTGCTGCAACGCCTGGGACGTTCATGCGACGCCACGAATGCCTTCGACCGCGCCATCGGCCTCACCGAAGACCCGGCCGTGCGGGCATTCCTGCTGGAACGGCGGGGCTGAAACCCCTTCGCCCACCCTGTCGAAATCGCCGCCCATCGCCCGTCACTCTCGAGACGACGTGGCGATCGCCACCGTCCCATCCACACGCCGACTGCCGGGGGAAACTCGCATGCGCCTCACCATCGTCAGAACGATCCGTTTGGGAGTCGTTGGGCTGGCCGTCGTACCATGCGTGGTGTGCAACGCGCAGACGCGCGGCGCCAAGGTCAAGTATCCGCACATGGCGGCGGTCGACCAGTATCTCATGGCAAATCGCGTCGAGGAAATCGCGCTCGCCCGGACAGCCGCTCCGGAATCGATCTCGCGCGAGGCCGAGGTGCTCGTGCTCGGACGACACGGCTACGAGACCGCGGTCAAGGGCACGAACGGCTTCGGCTGCCTCGTCGAGCGGGCCTGGGATGCGGGGTTCGAGTCCGCGGAGTTCTGGAATCCGAAGATTCGGAGCCCGGTGTGCTTCAATCCGGCTGCGGTGCGAAGCCTGCTGCCGCTGGTGCTCGAGCGGGCGAGGCTTGCGTTAGACGGGCTCACCATCGCGCAGATCATGGATAGCACCACCGCGGCGACCACGAGAAAAGCCAATCCCGTGTTGCAGCCCGGCGCCATCTGCTACATGATGTCCAAGGAGGCCTACCTGACGGATGGAGGCAGCCACAACCTGTCGCACTTGATGTTCTATACGCCGCAGGTCGACGCCGCTGCGTTAGGCGCGGACGCGCACGGCTCTCCCGTGATCATGGGGCAGCGCAGCATTCCGGGTACGCCGTCGCCCGTGACCGAGTATTATGTGGCGGTGCCGATGTGGTCGGACGGCACGCCGGTGACGGCACACTAGGTGAGCCGCGTCCGAATTGATGATCGCACCGGCACACGGCCACGCGCGCGCTCGGAGCGATCGCGGGTGCGTGTCGGGCTCCTCCGCTCATGATGAGCGTAACTACCAGAAACCCGTGCTACTGAACTCATACGTGGTCCGCTAGCGCGAAGCCGGCGCCCGATCGCCGTCATGGACGACCGTGAGGAGCAGCAGGCAGCCGTGCGTTGAACGCGCCGCATGTTCGACGCCCGCGCCAAACACAATCACGTCTCCGACGCGGAGCTCGTACGCCTGCCCGCCGGCCGTGAACGCCGCATCGCCTTCGATGACGTGCACGCTCACCGGGTCGTCGGTGTGGTGCACCGGCACGTCGCCGCCCGGTGCGATCGCGAGTAGCGTTAGGCGCAGGGCTCCTTCCTTGACGAGCGTACGCGCGGAGCGCCCGTGCTTGGCGACCAGCGCGGCGTCGATCGTTTGTTCGTCGCGCGGCAAATGATGGACGAGCACATCGCCATCCAACGTGCGGTCGAGTGAGGACATGGCAGCCTCGTGAAAGCCGTGTTTGCGAAGAAATGGACCATAACCGCGCTATTTGGATGATAGCACCGCGCAAATCCGGCAGTACGATGGCGCACGCCGAGTCGCGCGACAACGTTTCCGCCGGGCAGATTGTGGGCATGCCAGCCGCGTACGGGCACCGTTGGACCCGGGAGGATGTCGCGCGTCTCGTCGAGCAGCGCGACGGATATTCCCCGCGCTACGAGCTCGTCGACGGCGAGCTCCTCGTGACGCCGGGGCCAGGCGGTCCGCATCAACGTATTTCATCCTGAACGTGAAACGCTTCTTCGCCGAGCAAGCCGACGACGCGCCATTCGCCTGACGCCGGGCCGTACGGTCCGGCAGAGTCCTTCTATGTCTCGTCTTGTCGGCCTTATTTGAATGACCGCCGAAACGCGTCCACCGCCGGCGGCCCCGACCCCGTCCCTTCGTCATGCTTGAAGTAGACGTATGCTTCGCTCCACGACTGCCCGCCGAGCCGCTCCGCCCAGGTGCCTAACGCAGCATCGTCGTAGTCCAGCCGGTGCAGCCGCGCATACCCCCACGGCGCCGTCGCCACCACCGGCGACGCGAACTCCGGCTGCTCCGTGATGCACATCGCGATGCCGCGCCTCCGCAGCACCTCGTACACGTCATCCTCGAACCACGTCGGATTCCGGAACTCGATCGTGAACTTGCGATCGCTCGGCAGCGTGTCCACGAAGGCCTGCAGGCGCGGGACGTCCTTCTTGAGGTTGGGCGGCAGCTGGAAGAGCACCGGGCCTAACCGGCCGCCCAACACCGACGTGTTCGCGAGCAGAAACTCCACCGCGCTCGCACACTCCGGCTTGAGCCGCGCATGGTGCGTGATCCGCTGGCTCGCCTTGATCGCGAACGTGAACGCGTCCGGCACCTGCGCCGCCCATTCCCGCAGCACGTGCTCCTTCGGCAGCCGGTAGAACGTGTTGTTGATCTCGACGCTCGGAAACTTTCCCGCGTAGAAGCCGAGCATCCCGTCGTCCTTCAGATCCTCGGGGTAGAACGAGCCCTTCCACTCCTTGAACGCGTACCCGCTCGTCCCCGCGATCAACTTCACGACGCTTTTCTCCCCTTCTTCTCCGGCTTCTCGGTCGCCGCGGCCGGCGCAGCCGAGAGGCTCGCCTTGAGCGCTTCCATGAGGTCGATGATCTTGCCGCCAGTCTCCGGCGCCGCCTCCGCCGTGATCTCCTGACCCGCCACCTTGCGCTCGATGGTCTCGAGCACACGCTCGCGCACCGTGTCCTTGTACTTGGTCGGCTCGAATGTGTCGGTCGACGTCTGCTCGATGAGTTGCTTCGCCAACGCCAACTCGGCCGGCTTGACGTCGCCTTCGGGCACGGTGACTTCGGTGGTCGGCCTAACTTCGTCGGCGTAGTGCAGCTGCTCCATCACCAGCACGCCGTTCAGCGGACGCAGGAGCACCAGGTACTGCTGTCCGCGTGCCGCGTACTGGCCAAGCGCTGCACGGCCCGTGTCCTGGAGCGCGGCCACGAGCAGCCGGTACGCCCGGTCGCCGCCCTTGTCCGGACCCAGATAGTACACCTTCTCGAGATACTCGCGGTCCACCTTGGACAGGGGGACGAACTCCGCGACGTCGATGGTGGCCGTCGCCTTTTCCTCGAGCGCCTTGAGCTCTTCCGGCGACAGAATCACGTACTGATCCTTCGCGAACTCGTAGCCCTTCACCGTTTCGTCGCGCGGGACGATGTCGCCGTCCTTCGCGCAAACGTACTGTTGCTTGAGGCGCGAGCCGCACTTCTTGTGCAGCATATTGAACGAGACGCTGGCCTTGGACTCCGATGACGAATACAGATTTACCGGGACCGAGACCAAGCCGAATGAGATCGTGGCAGCCGCGATTGGACGAGCAGGCATAAGCGCGAGAGAGTAGGGGAGTGAGGGAACCGTGCCGAAAGTTCCGTCGCCCGGGGTGCACATGGCAAGTGCCGACGACGTACCGCCGCAAAGTGACAATCTCAGCACCTACCGAGCCAAGCGCTCCGCCGACAGCACGCCGGAGCCGTTCGGGACGGTGTCGGGCGTACCCGGGCATCTGTTCGTGGTGCACAAGCACGCGGCGCGGCAGCTGCACTTCGATCTGCGCCTCGAGATGGACGGCGTGCTGCGCTCATGGGCCGTCCCCAAAGGACCATCGTACGACACCAACGACAAGCGGCTGGCGGTCAAGGTCGAGGATCACCCGCTCGAATACGGGGACTTCGAAGGGATCATTCCCGCGGGGAACTACGGTGCGGGCGGCGTGATCGTCTGGGACCGCGGCGAATGGGTGCCGCTCGAGGATTGGCGGCAGGGCCTGGAGAAGGGCAAGCTCCTGTTCGAGCTCAAGGTCTACAAGCTGCACGGCAAGTGGACGCTGGTGAAGATCAAGAAGAGCGAGCGCGATTGGCTGTTGATCAAGGAGCGCGACGCCTACGTCAAGACGCCCGGCGACGAGTTCCCCGAACAGTCGGTGTTGTCTGGCCTAACGGTGGAAGAAGTCAAGGCCGGCGGCCTCAAGACGAAGACCGAGTCGGTGCGCGTCGAGCTCGACGACACCGGGGCCAGCCGCGTCCGGGTGGACCCGCGCAAGGTCGAGGTGATGCTGGCCGAGCCGTCCGACACCATTTTCACGCGCGACGGGTGGCTGTTCGAGCTCAAGCTGGACGGGTACCGCCTGATCGCGAGCAAGCAGCACGGCGAAGCGCTGCTGCTCACGCGCAACGGCAACGACTACACGGCGGTGTTTCCCGAGATCGCCCGGGCGATCGAAGCGCTTCCGTTAGACAGCTGCATCGTCGACGGCGAGGTGGTGGTGCTCGACCCGCAGGGGAAGCCGAGCTTCGCGCGGCTGCAGCAGCGCGGCCGGCTGACGTCGACGCTCGACATCAAGCGCGCTGCCGTCGAGCTGCCGGCCAC
>DAHUXU010000535.1 GCA_027307005.1 Gemmatimonadota bacterium | reverse complement strand
CGGGTTCACGAGCTTGCCGCTGTCCTGCACCGCCACATAGCGCGTGATGTGCACGTGGCCAATGCGCAGATCGACCTCGACCTCGCAGACGTGGAACGCATTCGCGTAGGCCATCGCGTCGACACGAAAATGACGCGTCGCCTCGAGACCCACTTCGACGTTCTCGGGAAACCAGTACCCCGCCGCGCCGCGAAGCGCTACGGCGATGCGCCCGAGCGACACGGCAAGATCGGGCCGTCCAGCGACGTGCACATTGCCGTTTGCGAGCATCAGTGGTCCTTTGGATCCGAGAAGCTGCGCCGCGACCTTGAGCGCCTTCTCGCGCACCGCTGCGGCGGCAAGCTGCACCGAGGAACCGGCGACGATCGTCTGGCGACTTGCGTACCCGCCGATTCCCGAGGACACGAAGCCCGTGTCACCGCAGGTAACTTCGACGTCCTCGATCGCCACACCGAGCTCGTCGCAGCAGATCTGCGCGAGCGCCGTCGCGATCCCCTGCCCCATGGCATGCGCACCCGTGTAGATCAGGACGCGCCCAGTCGACGCGACGCGCACCGTCGCGGTTTCGTAGGGTCCGCGCCCAGTGCACTTCAGCCCATGCGCGAAGCCGATCCCGAGCCAGCGCCCCTGCTTGCGTGCCGCATGCTGCTTCGCCGGGAAGCTCGCATAGTCCGCCGCTTCGAGTCCCCTCCGCTGGCATGTCGCATAGTCGCCGCTGTCGTAGACGACTGCGTTGCCTGCACGGTTGGTCAGGCCCACCGAGTACGGCATGCGGTTCGACGCAATGAGGTTGCGGCTTCGTACCTCGGCCCGGTCGATGCAGATCTTCTCCGCAACAAGATCGAGCAGACGTTCCATCGCGAACGTTCCTTGCGGGTACCCTGCGCCCCGCACCGGAATGACCGGTGGCTTGTTCGTGCGTGCGACGACCACGTCCATCGAATACGCGGGCAACACATAGGGGCCCGGCAACGCGCTCGCGCTGTTGTACGGCACCGTGATGTTGTGTGGAGCGTAGGCGCCCTGGTCGTGGACGATTTGCCCGCGGACTGCGCGAAGCCTGCCGTTCGCATCTACGGCGACTTCGAGCTCGCTGTACTGGTCGCGCTCGTGGATCGCGCTCAGGAAATGCTCGCGCCGATCCTCGCACCATTTGACGGGACGCCCGAGAACACGCGCGACGGCGGCGACGGCGATCTCCTCGGAATAAACCATGAACTTCGCTCCAAAGCCGCCGCCGACGTCCGGGACGATCACACGTACGCGATCGACCGACAGTGCCAGCATCTCGGCAATGTTGTCTCGTAGCTCGTGGGCGGTTTGCGTCGACGACCACACGGTCAGTGTCTCGGTGCCGGGGTCGAGGTGCGCGAGCACGCCGCGACCTTCGAGCGGGTGCGCAACGCCGCGATGCTGGAAGAGGGCATCCCGAAATACGTGGCGTGCCGATGCGAATGCTTCAACGCAGTCGCCGTACCCGACGGTGAAGCGCGCGAAGACGTTCGAAGCATGGCTGGCCGATGCGCGCGGCGCGGCATCGTTGAGGCTTTCGCGCGGGTCCACTAGGGCCGGCTGCACGTCGTACTCGACGACGACGCAATCGACGGCGTCGTCGGCCACGTACCGCGACGTGGCGACGACGATTGCGAGCGCCTCGCCGACATAGCACACCTCGTCCTGCGCGAGGATGAACGGCATCGCATCGGCGCCGAGCTTGCCCTCGGGAAAGGCCAGAGGAAGCCGGGGCTGCGCAATGAGCGGCCCGAGATCGCGCGCCGAATAGGT
>DAHUXU010000524.1 GCA_027307005.1 Gemmatimonadota bacterium | reverse complement strand
CATTCCGCGGCCCCGGCGGCGGCGGGCGCGCCCGCGGCGCTGCCGGCGGCCGCGGCCGGCATGCGCGCCACGCTCGAGAAAGTGATCCACAAGACCGTGCTGCCTAACGGGCTCGAGGTGATCGTCATCGAAAACCACGGCGTCCCGCTGGCGATGGTCGAGATCGATGTGCGGAACGGCGCGTTCACGCAGACCCCCGAGTACGAGGGGCTCGCGCACATGTACGAGCACATGTTCTTCAAGTCGAACGCCTCCTACCCCGAACCCGAGCAGTTCGTCCAACGCGCGGCCGAGCTCGGCGCCGTGTTCAACGGCAGCACGCGCGAAGAGGTGGTGAACTACTACATCACGCTGCCATCGGACAGCGTCGCGGCCGGCCTGTCGTTTCTCGCCGCCGCGTTTCGCGCGCCGCTCTTTCGCCCGGATGAGCTCGAGGCCGAACGCCAGGTCGTGTTAGGCGAATACGACCGCCAGGAATCGAGCCCGTTCTTCAAGTTCACCGAAGACATGAACCATCTCTTGTGGCGCTCGCAGTACAGCCGCAAGAACATGATCGGCAATCGCGACGTCATTCTGCACGTCACCCCGGCGCAGATGCGCGAGATCGAGCACCGCTACGACGTCCCCAACAACGCGGCGCTCATCGTGGCCGGCGATGTCCGACCCGACAGCGTGTTCGCGCTCGCCCAACGCACCTTCGGCAGCATTCCGCGCGGCCCCGACCCGTTCACCAAATACCCGATCCCCGACGTCCCGCCCCTGCCGCACGACGAAGCCGAGATCGTCGAGCAGCCGGTGAGCACGGTGTTCGTCCAGGAGCAGTGGTTAGGCCCGAGCGTCGGGAAAGATCCGCAATCGACCTACGCCGCCGATGTGTTCTCCGACGTCATGAACCAGGACGGCTCGCGCTTCCAGCGCCGCCTCGTGGACAGCGGGCTGTGGCATTCGGTGGTGGTGAACTATTACACGCTCAACCACACCGGACCCATCACGATCAGCGGAGAGACCACCGCCGACAAATTGCGTCCCGCGCTCGCCGCGCTCGATTCCGAAATCTCGAAGTTCGGCACGCCCGGATACTTCAGCGCCGCCGACGTCGCGCTGCAAAAGCAGCAGCGCGCCGTGGGCACGGCGCTCGGCCTCGAGCGCGCGTCGGGATTCGCCCACCAGCTCGGATTCTGGTGGGCGGTCGCCGGTCTCGACTACTATCTCGGCTACCTCGACAACATGGCGCGGCAGACGCCCGACGATTTGCGGCGCTACGTGCGCACGTACATCGCCGGCAAGCCGCGAGTCGTGGGCGTGCTCATCTCACCGGAGGACCGGCAGCAGATCGGTTTGACGAACGCCGATCTCCTTCGCCCGGAGAGGCCCGTGCGGACAGCGCCGCAGCCATGATGCCGCGTCTCGTTGCGCTTGCACTCGCAGCCACGCTGGCCGCCGGCGGCGCGTCCGATGCGGCAGCCGCCGCGCCGCGGCCGCACGTGCCGCCGCCCGACACGTTGACGACGAGCTTCGACGTCTCCGGCGTTCACGTCATTCTGCGCCGCAACGCCGCCAACGACGTCGTGGCCGTGAATCTGTATCTGCTCGGCGGCACCCGCGGCCTAACGGACTCCACCGTCGGCATCGCGCCGATGATGCTCTGGGTCTCGGAGCGCGGCACCGAGCATTATTCCCGCGAAGCGCTCCGCCTCAAGACCGCCGAGCTCGGGAGCAGCATCGTGGTCGAGCCACAGCCCGACTGGACGATGTTCGGCTTCCGCGGCATTCGCTCCACGTTCGACAGCACCTGGATGCTGTTTGCCGACCGGCTCATGCATCCCACACTCGACTCGAGCGACGTCGAGCTCACGCGCTCGCAGGTCGCGAGCGGCGTGAGCGAGCGGCGCGACTCGCCGGACGATTGGGTGGAGTATCTCGCCGACAGCGTCGCCTTTGCCGGTACCCCGTACGGGCTTGCGGCCTCGGGCACCGAGCGGTCCATCGCCTCGATTTCCGCACAGGATCTGCGCCGGTTTCGCGACACCGCGCTCGTCACCTCGCGCATGCTCGTCGTCGTCGTGGGCAACGTCGACAGCGCGCAGGTCTCGCGCGACATCCAGCGCACGTTAGGCACGCTGCCGGCCGGCGCGTATCACTGGACGGCGATTCCATCCGGCATGAGCGCGGACACGTCGGGCGACCCGTCGCCCGGAAAGTCCCCGGCGCCGGCGGTGCTCGAGCAGCGCTCGCTGCCCACGAACTACATCCTCGGCTACTACAACGGTCCGGCGGCGACGAGTCCCGACTACCAGGCGCTGCGCGTTGCGACGGCCGTGCTCAGCGGCCGGCTGTTCGCCGAGGTGCGCTCGCGGCGCAACCTCACCTATGCGGTGGAAGCGCCGTTCCTCGAGCGAGCCGTCTCCGCGGGCGGGCTGTACGTCACCACCGTGTATCCGGATTCGGTCCTCGCCATCATGCGGGAGCAGATGCAGGAGCTGCAGCACTCACTCGTCGACGTGGACAACTTGCACGTGATCGTCGCCCAATTCCTCACCGAATACTTCCTGAACAACGAGACGAACGACCAGCAGGCCAACTTTCTCGCGCGCGCCCAACTGGACCGCGGCGATTGGCACGCCGCCGACGACTTCGCCGCCGAGCTCGAGCGCGTGACGCCCGGAGACGTGCAGCGCGCGGCGCGGCGGTACATGCACGACGTGAAGTTCGCGTACCTCGGCGACACGACCCGCGTGTCGCGCTCGCTGCTCACCGGCTTCTGAGGGCGTCCCGGCCGCCGGTGCGCCTTCTGCGTTAGGCAGCGCGCCATGCCGACCGGCGCCGACTCCGTGGTCCGCGCGCTCGAGGACGAGGACATCCCGTTCGCCTTCGGCATCCCCGGCACGCACACGATCGAGCTGTACGACGCGCTCGCGAGGTCGTCGCGCGTCAAACCGATTCTGGTCACCGATGAGCAGAGCGCGTCGTTCATGGCCGACGGCGTGTGGCGCGCATCCGGGCGACTCGGCTGCGCCGCGCTCGTCCCCGGCGCCGGCCTCACGCACGCGCTGAGCGGCATCGCCGAGGCATTTCTCGATACCGTGCCGATGCTCGTGTTGGGCTGCGGTGTCCGTCGCGACATCGGCATGGCATTCCAGCTGCACGACATCGATCAGGCGGCGCTCGTGCGGCCGGTCACCAAGAGCGTGCTGCGCCCGGAGCGCGGCGCCGATCTGTATCGCACCGTGCGCGACGCGTGTCGCATCGCGCGCGCCGGTGTGCCCGGGCCGGTGTTCGTCGAAGTGCCCGCCGAGCTCTACCTGCTCGCGCACGAGGGCGATGCCGCGCCGCCGTTGTCGTTAGGCGCCGCGCCGCCGCAGCCCGCGCTCGAGCGCGTGGATCGCGCCGCCGCGATGCTCACCCGTGCGCGCCGGCCGCTGCTGTATCTCGGCTTCGGCGCGCGTGGGGCCAAGGTGGTCGCGCTCGCCGAGAGGCTCGAGTCGCCCGTCGCGACCACGCTGCACGGCAAGGGCGTGTTTCCCGAGTCGCATCCGCTCTCGCTGTGGCCGGGATTCGGCGACGCCGCACCGCCGTTCGCGCGATCCATCGCGCACGAGTGCGATGCCACGCTGGCCATCGGCTGTCGCTTCGGCGAAGTCGCTACCGGCAGCTACGGCGCGGTCCCGCGGCGTCCGCTGATCCATGTCGACATCGGCCAGTCGGCGCTCGAACGCAACATGGAGACCGACCTCGCCATCGTGTCGGACGCCGGCGCGTTCGTCGACGCGCTGCTCTCCCGCCTAACGCACCGCCCGATCGACACCCGGATGCGCGCGGCGATCCGCGATGGACATGCCGCCGTCGAACGCGGATGGCGCGAACAGGCGAGCGCCGCCGGCGTCACACCGCACGCGCTGCTCGACGGCGTGCAGCGCCGATTCGGCCCGGCCGCCATCTACACCACCGACAGCGGCAACGGAACCTTTCTCGCCATGGAGTGCCTGCGCCTCGAGCGCGCCGGACAGTTTCTGGCGCCGCTCGACTACTCGTGCATGGGCTACAGCGTGCCGGCGGCGATCGGCGCCAAGCTCGCATGCCCCGAGACGCCCTGCGTCGCCCTGGCCGGCGACGGCGCGTTCCTCATGACGGGGCTGGAGCTGCTCACGGCGGCCAGCCACGACGTGGGCGTCGCCGTGATCGTGCTGCGGGACCACGAGCTCGCACAGATCGCGCAGGTTCAGGCGATTGCGTTAGGCAGGAAGAGCGCCAGCCGCGTGCCCGACTACGAGCTCGAGCAGCTGTGCGCCGGACTCGGCGTCCAGTACCTGCGCCTCGATCGCGACCTCGAGATCCCCGACGTGATCGATCAGGCGGCCGGCATCACCGAGCGCGGCGGTCCGGTGGTCGTCGAGGCCGCCATCGACTACGCGCACACGACGTATTTCACGCGCGGCGTGGTGAAAACGAATTTCGGCCGGCTCCCGTGGAGCGACCGCCTTCGCTTCGTGCTGCGCGCACTCGGCCGCCGGCTGACGGCCGGCGGCGGCAGCCGGCCGCAGCCTGTTCGTTAGGCAGCGGGGCCGAACGGCTGCTCGAGCGACGGGCTGCGCGGCGTCAGGAGCTCGGCGCCGTCGGCGGTGATGTGCATGTCGTCCTCGATGCGCACGCCGAACTTGCCCGGGATGTAAATCCCCGGCTCATCGCTGAACATCATGTTGGGCCGCATGGCGAGCGTGTTGCCGCGGACGAGATAGGGCCACTCGTGTCCGTCCATGCCCATGCCGTGGCCTAACCGGTGGCCGAAGTACGTATAGTCCGGTCCGTACCCCGCATCGACGATCACCTTGCGCGCCGCGGCGTCGACGGCCTGACACTCGAGGCCCGGCCGCGCCGTGTGCAGCGCCGCCGTCTGTGCGCGATACACGATGTCGAACACGCGCTTCATGTCATCCGTCGGAGCGCCGAGCACGAACGTGCGCGTGATGTCGGACACGTAGCCCTCCACCTTGCAGCCGCCGTCGATCATGACGATGGTGCCATCGCGAATCGTCTGCGGCGTTCGCGAGCCGTGCGGCAGCGCCGAATATTCGCCGACCTGCACCGACGCTTCGCCGTCGAAGCCCTGCCGGCGATGCGCCGCTGCGATCATCGCGCTCACATCCTCCTGCGTCATGCCCTCCCGGATCGACTGCCACGCCGCGTGGTACGCACGGAGCGTGACCGCGGCGGCGAGCCGCATCAGCGCGACCTCGTGATCGGTCTTCACCATGCGGCAGCCGGCCGTGACCGGCGTCGCGCTGGCGAGCGTCATGGCCGGCAGCGCGTGCGCCGCGCCGTCGCTGAAGACGTAGCGCACCGTCTCTTCGATGCCTAACCGACCGGTGGCGAGTCCGCGAGACTGCAGCCCCTGCGCGACGAGCGCGTACGGACTCTCGTGCTCCTGCCACGTCATCACGTCGGTCCCCGTATCGAGCGGACCGGCCGCCACTTGCTCCATGGCGCGCGCGTGCTCGAACGCCGGCGTCACGAGAAACGGCTTGCCGCGCACGGGCAGCACGACCGCCAACAACCGCTCGCTCAGTCCCCATTGGATGCCCGTGAAGTAGTCGAGCGACGTGCCGCCCGTGAGCATCATCGCGTTCAGATCGTTGTCCCGCATGAGCGCGCGCGCTGCCTCGATGCGAGCGCGCCGCTCGTCGACCGTGATCGGTTGGGCGCGAGACTTCATCGATGTGAGCGCGGCAATGGCCGGCGACAGCGCGCCGTCGCCATCGGCAGGCGCAGGATCCGTGCGCGCTGCGGCCGAATGACACGCCGTGCCGGCGACGGCTAACGCAGAGACACCGAGGAACTTCCGTCCCGACACCATGACGTCCTCCGCAGAGAGGCATCGCGGCGCGCGCCCGGAGGAGAGGTCCGGCGCGCGCCGCGATTTCGCGACGCGGCCGGTAAGTTGATGTCGAGGACGTCCGCGCGGAAGACCGCCGACCTAGTGCTCGGCGCCGGTCAGGATCTCGCTGAACAGGTCGATGGCCCGCGGATCCCCGCTCTGGCCGAGCCAGAAGAGCGCCTTCCTGCGGAGCACGGGATCGCGATTGGTGCGCGCCACGGAAATCAGCGCGGGCACACTCTGGCCGCGCGGTTGCTGCGACAGCGCGAAGATCGCTTCACCGCGCACTTCTTCATCGTCCGACGGCGTCTCGTCGCCGCGATCGCCGAACAACGTGGTCCCCGTGATCCGCGCCGCGGCGGCCTGGCCTAACCAGAAGGCGGCGTCCTGCCGCGTCTCGTGCGAATGGGCGTCGCGCGCGACCTCGGCGAGAGCCGGCCAGGGCGCGGTGCTGTCGGCGAGGATGGCACCGACCACCGCGCCGTTGCCGACGCCATGCGGCGCGTCGCGAGCGAGCGCGAGCAGATACGTTGCCGCTTCCTGCGCCGAGATGGTGCCGAGGTCGTGCACGTCGGCGCCGCTGTCGTTGCCGCCGATGAAGCTGCTCACCCGTTCCACGGCGCCGTTCGTCTTTCGGAGCACCACTCGCACCGGACCCGGCTGGCACCGGCGGCGCCAGCCGCCACTGCCCTCGGACCACCCGCCATCGCCCAGCATCATGTGGTCGCCGCCGGCGATCATGCCGCGTCCGTCGCCGCACACGCCGGGTCGCGAGGCGAATCGAAGTTGGATGAGCCCGTCTCCGGCGTCGCCCACCCGCTGCGCGAGCGATTGCGCCGCCGCGTGCCCGGCGCCTAACGAAATGGCGGCGGCTGCGGCCAGCACGTGTCGATACCGCATTGGATCGCCTCAGTGCTCGAGGATGTCGGCCAGGAACTTGGCCACACGCGGATCGTCCTTTTGGCCTAACCAGAACATCGCCTGCTTGCGCAGGGCGTGATCGGGATCCGAGCGCGCGATGCGCATGAGCGCGTCGGTCGACAGGGAATCGTCGCGCTGGGACAGCACGAAAATCACCTGGCGCCGCATCGCCTCGCCCTGCAGGCGATCGTACAGGGCGCTGAGCTCGGAGGTCGCGAGCGCGTCGTTCTGTCCTGCCCAGAACAACGCGCGTTTGCGCAGCTCCACGGGCCGCGCGCTGTCCGTGACGATGCCGGACAACCACGCTTTGGCGTCCGCGCCGCCGTGCTGAGCCACCCCCATCAGCACGCGGTCCTGCAGCTTGGTGCTGCCTAACGCATCGAACTGGCGCCGCAGAAAGGCCTGATCGTCCGGCGAATCGTGCTGGCCGAGGACGAACACCGCCTGACTTTTCACCTCGTCCGGCACGTTGCCGTCGGTCACCAGCTCGCGAAGCGTCTGGCTCGCCCGCGGATCGTCGCTCTGGCCTAACCAGAACGTCGCCTTGGCTGCCAGCCAGGGTTCGGCGCTCGAGCGTGCGACCCGGGTGAGGGCCGGGATGCCGGCGCCATCCGGCAGCTGCGACAGGACGAAGACCGCCTGCTCGCGCAGCCGCCGGTCGTCGGTGGAATCGTCGGCGATGCGCTGTACCGCTGCGGTCACGTCGCCCTCGTCCACCTCACCGGCCCAGAACAGCGCGCTCTTCCGCACGTCGATCGGCCGCGCGCGTTCGTTGGCCAACGCCAGCAGCTCGGGGGCGACGGTGCTCGAATCCGCGAGCGCCACCGGCGTCACGGCTTCGCGCGCCACGGGCATGTCGGCGCTGCGGGCGAGCGACAGAAAATACTGGACCGCGTCGCGGTCGCCCACGGCGCCGAGGTCCGTTAGGCCCTGGATCGCGCGGTGCCGCGTCCCGACGAGGGTATGGATGGCCTGCACCGACCCATCGTGCACCGTGAGGCGCACACGCACCGGCCCCGGCTCGCAATCCCAGTCGGTGTGTTCGTCGGATCGCTCCGGGCGGCGGAACGACATGGACCCTTCCCCATCGCCGCATACGCCCGGGCGGGATGCAAACCGGATCTCCACATCGCCCGATGCTTTCCGGAGCCGGTCCGCAATGGACTGCGCACGCGCCGTCGGCACACCGAGCAGCACGAGTCCGGCCGCCCCGACCCAGGCCGCGCGCGTCACCCGATCAAATGGAGTCATTGTTGATCAGCTCCTCGAGAAGTTTGCGGACGCGCGGATCATCGCGTTGGCCTAACCAGAAGATGGCCTTCTCGCGCAGCTCGACGTTCCGGTCGTGGCGCGCGATGTCGATCAGCTTGTCGGTCGCTTCGCGCTCATCGCGCTGCGACAGCACGAAAATCACCTGCTCCTTGAGCGGCTCGTCGGTCATGCGATCGTACATCGACGACAGATCGGCGATCGGCACGCCACCCTGTCCGGCCCAGAACAGCGCCTTCTTGCGGACTTCGATGTCCTGGTGCGGATCATCCGCCACGTTGATCAACCAGCGCCGGTTATCCGGATCGTCACTCTGCGCGATCGACTGAATGACCTGTGCCTCGAGGTCCGCGCTGTGAAGCGTCGGGAAGACGTCGCGCAGGTAGGCGAAGTCGCTCGCGTTGGCGCGAAAGTGGCCCAGAGCGAAAATCGCGCGCGACTTCACGTCTTCCGACGTGGATGGCGACGTGATGACATCGCGCAGAATCTTGCCCGCGCGCTCGCCGCTGTGCTGCGACAGCGCGAAGATCGCCTTGTCCTGCAGATCCTCGTCCTTGGTCGACGTGAGAATCGAGTCGAGCAGCGACACCGACCGGTCGCCCGACACCTGGCCGAGCCAGAACACGGCGCTCTGGCGCACGTCCGACGACGGATCGCCACGCGCTACGCCTAACAGAATGTCCGCGCTCTGGTCGTCCTCCTTCTGCGCGACGATGAACACTGCCTTTTTCCGCAGCGATTCGGAGCAGGCGTCCCGCCGGGCAAGCACTTTGCGCAGCACGGGCAGCGCCTCCTGCGCATCCATCTGCATCAGCGCGTTGAGCGCCGCCACGCGCATGTCGTCGTCTTCGCCCGGGCAGCCGTGCGCGGCGCTGTCCGCCTGCCGCGCCCC
>DAHUXU010000522.1 GCA_027307005.1 Gemmatimonadota bacterium | reverse complement strand
GCACGCCTAACCGAAGCAAACCCGACTTCGACGCGCGCACCACCACACGGTCGCGGGCTGCGATCCGCGGGCCATTCGTCGGCAGTCCTCCGTCCAACATGCCGAGATGACGCATCACGTTGAACGCACCCTCCATGTGGGTGCGGACATCCGCCTCATCGAGCGTGCCGTTGCCACCGCACTCGGCGAGGATCGAGACGACGCCGTTGCGGCACGCCGAATGATTGAGCGAGCCCGCGAACGGCGGAATCGTGCCGCCGTCCGTGGCTAGTGAAATTAAGCGAGGCGTGAAGGCGCGCGCCAAGGCTTCACCTTTCTCGTCGAGATCACGACGACCCGTGAGCGCGTAGCCGGCGAACGGAAACAGCATCTCGCCCAGGTCGCCGGCATGGAAGTCGATGTGATACTGGGCCGCGCCGATCACCTCGCGCAGCAGCACATCGGCGAGGATCTCGGAAATCGACCCGTCGCGGCGGCCGGGAGCGATCCGGTTCAGGTTGAGCCCATCGAGGGGCGAGACGAAACCGGCGCGGTGCTCGAACATGCGCATGTTGGACACGGGCACGCCGATCACGGCGCCCTGGAGCGTGTCCGGCTGGATTCCCTGCAACAGCCGCATCACGGCATCGATCGGCGCGTACTCGGCCGCGTGGACGCCGGCGGTGAAACAGAGCACGGGACCGTCTTCGCGACCGTTGATGAGGACGAGCGGCAGCTGGATGGGGCCGCCCGGCGTCTCGCCGATGGCGAGCCAGCCGCGTGCTTTCTCACCCGGCGCGGCGGTTATGTCGCGGATGCGGAGCGGAACGCGCATCGCGCCTCAGTTCGCCGCCGCGCCGGCCGCGGCGCCCGTGCCTAACGAATGGTATGCCGCGGCGAGGCGGCGTACGCCCTCGTCGATCTCGTCGAGCCCGGCGTGGCTGAACGCCACGCGGATGAATCGGCCGCGTTGATCGCCGCCGCCGTTGGCGAAGAATCTGCTGCCGGCGATCACGATCACGCCGGCGTCGGCGGCACGGCGCGCGAGCGCATCGCCGTCCACGCCGGGTGGCAGCGAGAGCCACAGATAGTAGCCGCCGTTAGGCGTCTGGAACGACACCTCCGGCAGCTGGCGCTCGAACGCGCGCACCATCCGGTCGCGATGCGCCCGATACGTCTCCTGGACGCGCGTCGTGTGTGCGTCCAGACGGCCGGCGCGGCAGAACTCGAGGATCACGCGCTGCGTGAGCGGGCAGGAGCCGGCGTCGGTCTTGAGCTGCGCCATGCGCGCCAGCAGGTCGGGCGCGCCGGCGGCCCACCCCACGCGCAGTCCGGGTGCGAGCAGCTTGGAGAACGTGCCTAACTGAATCACCGCGCTGCCCTCGGCATCCAACGACTTGAGCGACGGCACGGAGTCTCCCTCGAAGCGCACTTTCCGGTATGGGCTGTCTTCGACCAGCAGCACGCCGTAGCGGCGCGCGAGCTCCACCAGCGCGCGCCGCCGCTCGAACGGCATCGTCACGCCCGTGGGGTTGTGAAAGTCGGGTACGTTGTAGATGAACTTGGGCGCACGCCCGGCCGCGGCTGCGCGATCGAGCACGGTTGCGAGCGCATCGACGTCCATGCCGTTCGCATCCTGCGGCACTTCGACGAACGTCGCGCCGAAGCTGCGGATGATCGGGATCGCGCTGAAGTACGTGGGCAGCGTCACCACGACGGCATCGCCCTCATCGATCATCAGCCGGCACACCAGCTCGAGCGCGTGCTTGGCGCCGTTGGTCACGAGCACGTTCGACGCGTTCAGCGAAGCGCCGTCGGCGCGCATGTGATCGGCGATCCATGCGCGGAGCTCCGGCAATCCGGGTCGCGGTGCGTACTGCAGTGTTTCAGCGCGGAATTCCGAGAGGGCGTTGCCGGCTTCGCTGGTGAGATCCGGCAGCAGCCCGGGGAAGGCGTGGCCCGAGTCGAATGCGATCGAATCGGCCGGCGCGGACGTCGGCATGACGGACGACAACTGCGTGGCGCGCCGCGCGAACGAGGCCGGTGGCATCCCCCGAAGCTCCGTGGTCAGAGTAAGGCTATTTGTACGGACAAAATATCGCCCTAATATGTATGGACATAAAGGGCAGGGTCAAGAGTCAGGGAAGCGTCGCCTGAGCAGGCGACTGGGGGAAGAGGGAAGGGGAACGAGGGGAAGTTGAGGCCGCGCAGAGCCGGCTAACCAGCGCTCCTTACTATAGTATAGCGAGCCCGGCAGTGGCCCGGACGGCTGGGCGGATTTCTCGGGGGCGGTGGTGCGGGATTCCCCAACACACGATCTAGGATAACACCGCCAGCGTTCTCCCCTCCTGAGCGAGTCGCTGCAATGCCGTTCCCCTCATGGCTTGCATCTACGCTCATGAAGACGCGGACACAGCAGGACACAACGGACACGACACGAGCAACACCAAGCCTTTGATTTTTTGTCAGTGCTTTGTCCGTTGTGTCCTGTTGTGTCCGCGTCTTCATGAGCGTAGCACTCTGCCCTTCCGACCTGCCTCACGATCCATCTTCGATCGTTCGTTCGTTTTTTCCCCCGGGAAGTGCGGCGGTGCTGGATCCCCCAACACACGGTCACCAAGCGAACCTCCTAGCACCCGGTTAGAACAAATCGATTCTGACCCGCAACGGGTCGCCTTCGACATCGAGCAGGTTGGCCAGCGTCCGCTTGCCCCGCCGCGTGAACTGCAGCGACACGCGCGATCCGCCGATCTGCATGCCCTCGATCACCAGGCGCCGCAGGAACGGCGGCAGCAGCGGCTCCCGAATGTGCAGCTCGTGCCCGGGCGCGTCCGGCAGGACCCCGGTCGAGGCTTGCAGCAGCATGAAGAACGCGCCCGATGCCCACGCCTGCGGCGAGCAGCTCACCGGATACAACACCGGACGTCGGCCCTCCGTGCGCGGCATGCCGCAATACAACTCGGGCAGACGCTCGTAGCGGACGCCGAGCGCGGCGTCGTACAGCGCGTTGAAGATGGGCAGCATCGCCGGCTTCTGCCCCGTGAGCGACAAGCCTAACGCAACGATGCCGTTGTCGTGCGGCCACACCGATCCATCGTGATAGCTCATCGGGTTGTACACCGCGTGTTCCGCGCTCAACGTACGGAGCCCCCACCCCGAGAACATGTCCGGCGCGAGCAGCCGCTCGCCAGTCTTGGTGGCGCGCAACGCGTCGGGCACGCGGCACCACAGCAGATGCCCGGCATTCGACGTCACCGTCGGCAGCGGATGCTTGTCGCCGTCCAGCGCCAGCGCGAACGTGCCCAGCTCTTCGAGCCAGAATGCCTCGATGATCCGCTCCCGCAGCTGCGCCGCCTGGGCGCGCAGCACTTTCGCGCGCGCGTGATCGCCGAGCGCGTGATACAACGCTGCCATGCGGCGCTTGGCGTCGCACGCGTACCCCTGGACTTCGACCAGCGCGACCGGCGGGTTGGGCAGCGTGCCGTCGGGGAAGGGAACGCCGTCCCACGAATCCTTCCACCCCTGGTTCACCAGGCCGTTAGGCGAGGTCTTGGCGTACTCGATGAACCCGTCGCCGTCGATGTCGCCGTAGCGATCCATCCACTCCAGCGCGCGCTCGGCGTTCGGCAGGAGCTCGCGCACCAGCGCGACATCGCCGGTCCAGCGCCACGTCTCGTGCAGCAGCATGAGCCACAGCGGTGTCGCGTCCACCGTGCCGTAGTACGGCACGTGCGGAATCTCGCCCGCGCGGGCCAACTCCCCGCGCCGCAGCTCGTGCATGATCCGGCCCGGCTGCTCTTCCGTCTCCGGATTCTCGCGCCGGCCCTGCATCCGCGCCAGATAGCGCAGCGTGTCGCACGCGATCCGCGGATTCATGCCTAACGTCTGCATGGACGTGATGATCGAGTCGCGGCCGAACGGCGTCGAATACCACGGAATCCCGGCCGAGATGATGGCCTGGCCGTCGACGCGCGTGTACAGCGCACGCAGATCGATCGTCGCCTGCTCCAGCGCCGTGTTGAAATCGGGCACGTTGCTCACGAACCGCGTACACGAGTCGCGCCAGGCGTCGTACTGCCGCTCGATCGCGTCGTGCCGACGCCGGAAGCTCTGATGGCCGTCCCGCCGCGTATGGCGGTTGCCCTCGTCGCGCGGCGGCGGCGCGTCAGGAATCACGTGCCACTCCAGATGGCGCGGCCGGTTAGGCTCGAGCCGGAACCGCCACCGCGCGCCATCCGGCCCGATGTCATCCGGTTCGACGTCGAAGCACACCACACTCCGGATCACACGACCGTCGCGGCCGCGATACGAAAACGCGAGCGATCGCTCGTCGACCTCCGGTTCGTAAAACGTGCCGCGCTCTTTGCGCTTCCACCCGCGCACCTCGAAAATGTCCGCGAAGTCGTTGGCCACCGACAGCGCCGCCCAAAACTCGATGGGCGCCGTGAGAAAATTCGTGAACGTCACGCGCTCCGTCAGCTGCTCGTCGAGCAGCAGCTCCCGCCGCACGTGCACGGCATTGGCGACGTTCCAGGCGTCGCCGCCGAACACCTTGTCGTCAATGGCCAGATCGATTTGCGCACTGAACGTCCGAATCACCTGCGCCGACAGTTGCGTGGGCGTGCCGCCGGCCACGTTCAAGACGTAGTGGCTCAGCATGCGCGTGTCGTGGTGGAAGAGACCGAGGCCGCAGTGACCCGGCGGGTCGACGTTGCCCTGTGCATCGAGCAGCAGAAAGAGCAGCTCGTGCTTGAGCACCATGCTGTCCTGCAATGTCGTCCCGTGCCGGCAATCGATGGACGAATATCCTACTGCGTCCTGCATTGAGATCGGTGCCGGCTCCGTCTTTCTTTCAACCTTCATGATGGTTTGGTAAGAGACGTGTGGCGCTGGAGCGGGCTCCTCGCTTCATGCGAGCACCCGTCCGTCCCTTCGCGGCTGCGCGCGCATACAGGCGCTCGTAGTCGCGCACCATGCGGTCGCGTCCAAAGCGTTCGGTCGCGCGCGCACGACATCGTTCGCGATCGAACTCGTCGAGGATGCTGCCGCGCTGCACGATCTCGCGCATTTCGGTTGCATCTCGCACCACGAATCCCGTCACACCCTCCTCGACGAGCTCCGGCACGCTGCCGCGCGGAAACGCGATCACCGGGCATCCGCTCAACATCGCTTCGATCAACGCCAAACCAAAGGGCTCGTTCCATGCGATCGGCGCCAGAAGCGCGCGGGCGTCGCGGAGCAACGGCACTTTCTCCTGAATCCCGATGCTGCCGAGCATTGTCACATGTGAGGCCGCGAGACGGTGCGACATTTCACGGCTCCCGAATTCGGCGTCCTGCGGATGGACCTCGCCTGCGACGCGGATCGGCACACCGGCGGCCCCGGCGACGTCGATCGCGACGTGCGGCCCCTTCACCTGCGTAAAGCGTCCCACGAAGCACACATAGTCGCTCGGCGACGTCGTCCATTCGTACTTCTTCGGGTCGAGCCCGTGGTAGATCACCTCGATGTGCGGGAGTGGAATTTCGCGACGCGCCTGGTCGTGCGAGATGGCGACATACCAGGCGTCAGTGAAAAAGCGATAGAAGCTCGAGAGCTCCTCTTCGCGCACGTGATGCAGGGTGTACACGAGGGGCGGCGATTGCGTGGCGCGCCAGCACGCGAGCGCGCTCGCCGAGTTCGCATGCACGACGTCGAAATCGCGCGAGGCGACATCATGCAATGCCCACGAGACATGATTGATGTCCGCCAGTGCCTGTGGGGGCCACTGCGCGTGTTGGTACAGCGCGCGTCGCTCGACGCAGACGCTGGAATCGCCGGTGGCGAAGAGCGTGACCCGATGACCACGCTCTGCGAGACCTTCAGCCAATTCGGCTACTACGAGCTCGGTGCCGCCATAACGAGGGGGTGGTACGGCTATGAACGGCGTGGACAGCAATGCGATACGCATGCGGCGCGACGACCTCTCCACGACACAGGTTCGGCACGGTGACACAGCGCAGAACGTGTGCCGAGGGGGCCTTGGCGGGCCCGTGCGTCGCGAAGCAGATCGATGAGGCTACTCGCGCACCAGGCTGGTCACGTAGGTGAACCGGTCACCCGGGTGGATGGCGCTGGACAGCTCGATGAGCGTGCCGTTTTCGCGGTAATAGCGTCGCACGGCGCGAAGCGCGGGACTTCCGGCATCGGCGCGGAGTAAACTCGCCTGCCGCTTGCTCAGCCGGATTGCCTGGATGCTCTGCTCGATGCGCGCGATCCGGATGCCGTACGTCCGCTCCAACCTCGCGGAGATCG